>JAOXRY010000229.1 GCA_025800305.1 Campylobacterales bacterium
ATCAACAACTATTGCCCAAGGGGAGTTTTCTTTTACGTAGTTAAAAAGATCTCTATCTTTTGAGAGGATGATTGTCTTGGTCTTCTCTTTAATAATCTCATTGGTTGTAAAGTGTTCTTTGATTCTATATTCCAATTTTAGATCTTCAAAAATTGAGATCATCTCTATAAGGCTTTGAAGATAATATTTCAATATCCCAATCTTATAACTCTCCTCTTTTATTTTTAGCTCTGTGAAAAACAGAGAGCTTTTTAAGATCTCAAAATCAACAAAATTCGCACTAGGAGTAGAGACATCTGGAAGAACTTGCTCCGCTAACATATCTTCGTAAAAGAAAATAACTTCCACATCATCAAAAGGTCTTTTTGTAAGAAGTCTATTAACATCATCTGATTCTACAAAAAGAGCTTTTTTAGATCTAGAAATCTCTTTTCCCACTAAAAAGGATTTCTTATCAATTTTGTATGACTTAATATTTTTAGAAGCGATAAAATAACGAACAAGACTTCGTGAAGCATTTCCAACAGACTTAACCTTTATTAACGCAACTTCCTCTTCATTAATATCAAGATTTTTTTCAAAAAGAACTCCATAAGCACCGTTTTCAATGGCAAGATTAATATCTTCAAGATCTTTTCCAATAAAGAGATCTTCTCTTGTAACTTTTTTAGGATTTACTCTGATGTTTTCAAAAGAGTTTACAAAAGAGGAGTTAAGCAGTTCCCCTTTTGTAATGTCTACTACGGCATTAAGCCTCATATATACACTCTAGATTAAGAGATTACAGTACCGATAACTGCATCTTTTTCTGGTCTAACAAGCTTTAGCCCGTTTTCATCTTTTGCTGCTAAAACCATACCTTCACTAAGGTTACCCATCAGTTTTGCTGGTTTTAGATTTGATACTAGACAGACTTGTGTGTTAATTAGATCTGCTGGAGCATAGAACTCTTTGATTCCTGCAACAACTTGTCTTGGTTTTGCTTCACCAATATCAACCTGTAAAAGAAGTAGTTTCTTACTCTTTGGAACTTCCTCTGCAGATACAACCACACCAACTTTAGTAACAACTTTTAAAAAGTCATCAAAAGTAATCTGAGGATCTTTTGGCTCTTCTGGCTTTGTTTCTTCTTCAATAACAGCCTCTTTCATTAAAGGCTCTTCAATTCTAGGAAATAGAGGTGGGATTTTTTCGATTGTGAAATCTTCTAAAAGTTCTTTATTTTCAACAAGCTTTGTAAAGTTTACTGTATCGATTTCAATGTTCAGAGCCTTTGCTAACTCTTTTGTCTTTTCTGGCATTATTGGAGAAAGTGCTAAAGAAGCCTTAGCAAGAATATTTGCAATAAGCCCAAGAAGCCCACTTACTTCATTCTCACCGTTTTCTTTCATCTTCGTCCAAGGCTGAACCTCTTCGATTTTTTTATTACCAATTGCAAGAACTTTCCAAAGTTCTTCTAAATATCTATTAAGTTGAAGCTCTTTTGCAAAACCATCAAGTGAACCGATAATCTCATCCACTTGTGCCATGTCAGCTTTGAAATACTCGTTTACATACTGTGATGAGATCTTAGAGTCAAAATATTTTCCACTCATCCCAATGATTCTATTGAGAAGATTCCCTAAATCATTTCCAAGATCTGAATTGATTCTATCCATCAAAGCTTTTTGAGCAAAGTCACCATCTTGTCCAAAAGGAACTTCTCGGAGCATAAAGTATCTAAAATTATCAAGACCATATGCTTCAGCAACCTCTTTAGGATCAATCACATTTCCTTTAGATTTACTCATCTTAGCACCATCTCTTGTCCACCAGCCATGTGCCGCAACGTGCTTTGGAAGAGGAAGATCTAAACTCATCAGAAATGACGGCCAGAAAATTGCATGAAATCTAAGAATGTCTTTTCCAATTAGGTGATAATCTGCTGGAAAATAATCCATATTCTTATCATCTGTTCCGAATCCTAGAGCTGTTGCATAGTTCATTAAAGCATCAAGCCAAACATAGACAACGTGTTTAGGATCATTCATTTTCTCAGGAAGCTTCACACCCCAATCAAAACTTGTTCTTGTAATAGAAAGATCTGTAAGTCCCCCTTCAACAAATCTCTTTACTTCATTCTTTCTTGATTTTGGCAAAATAGCTTTTTCATTCTCTTCGTACCATTTTAAAAGCTTATCTTGGTAGTTTGAAAGTCTAAAGAAATAACTCTCCTCTTTTACAACCCTAACCTCTTTTCCACAATCAGGACACTGCTCACCACCAACAAGCTGAGTCTCTGTAAAAAATGTCTCACAACTTACACAGTAGTGACCTTCATACTCATCTTTGTAAATGTCACCTTTTTCATACATAACATCAAAAGCTTTCTGCACACCAGCTTTATGCTCCGCGTCTGTTGTTCGAATATACTTATCGTAACTAATCCCAAAGTCATCCCATAAAGCCTTAAATTTTCCACTTACTTCATCAGCATACTCTTGTGTACTTCGCCCTCTAGCCTTTGCAGCCTCTTCAATTTTTTGACCATGTTCATCAGTACCAGTTAAAAAGAAAACATCTTTTCCTCTTAAACGCTCATATCTTGCTATAGTATCTGTAATAATTGTTGTATAAGCATGACCGATATGGGCAACATCATTTACATAGTAAATTGGGGTGGTAACGTAAAACTTTTTCATTCTTTTAAACTTCCTTCTTGAACAAAGTCCAACAAGGAACTCTTCGGCAGAGTGCCCTCGCAACCTTGTTGCTCTTATTTAAACTTCGCTTTTGATTAAATATTTGCTTTATTTTATCTAATTTAGTTTTATAGGGTAGAAACCTTCTCTTTTATACCTTTGAAAATAGGTTTACTACTGATGGATCGCGACTTTAGAAAAGTCCGCCCAAATGTCACCCTTTTCTTTTTGTCTTGGCAAAAAGAAAACCCTGACGGGCAAAAGAAAAAAACGCTAAGGCTCTCGCAACGAGCTAGATTGTTCAGACAACATATATTTATTCTTCGCATTCTTGATTACTTTTAACTTTAAAAAACACAATTGTTAATTTAGTTGAGAATGGTATAAATATATGTAAGATCACTAGAGTTTAAGATCTGTTCAATGAAACTTTCCTTTTAATAACTTCACTTCATTGTATATCTTTCGGAGATGTTTTAAGACCTATTTTTAATATATTTAATACTTTTATGATATTGTTTTTCAACTGTATAGTTACTTATGTGGAGGGATTAAATGCAATTTGGCTTTATTATAACATCAGAAAAAGAAAAAGAAAAAATTATCAAATGGCTTCAATCTGTTGGAATTACATGGATTACAAAAGAAAAAATTGATGATGAAATTGTAAAGGTTGACTTTATAAATACACCTACTATATTACATACACTTACTCAGTTAGATTCAAGGCCAAGTATTTGTGCAGTTTCTGAAAAAGGTGTTTCATTCTATGTTACGGATATTGCACTTGGAAAAAATTTTAAGTTTGAGCTAAAAGGTGCTGATGGGGTTATTTTTATTCCTATGAACAATATTATTTCTATAAGTACAGTAGGCAATATTATTAATAAATGTAGATAAAATTTTAAAGGAAGTAATATTTAAACTCCTGTTATATTCGTATCATTCTCCGACATAGAAGTGAGGATAATAAGCTGTCCCATATCCTCAAAATATTTTTTAACATTCTCTCTATTTGTATCTGCAATAGTTTGAAGTGAAGAGACGAAAAGAGCCTGTGTCCTTTCGTTTCCTTGTGCGTAAGCTTGGATGATCCATTCAACTGTAACAGTATGTCTTTGTCCATTTACATCATACTCAATTGTTGAAGCTGGATTGATATCTTTTGCTAAAAGAATATCTTTACAGATCTTTACAATATCAACTTCCAATTAAGCCTCTTCAATCATTTTACAAAAATCATCAACATTCCAGCTGGCAGTTCCTACAAGAACACCATCAACGTTGTCTATTTTTGCTATTTCGTTAATATTTGCAACTTTCACACTTCCTCCATATAGAAGTGGTTTATCTGAAAGTTTTTTGATTCTTGTGTGAATGTCAGCGATATCTTCTGCTGTTGCACTTTTCCCTGTACCAATTGCCCAAACTGGCTCATAAGCAATTACCAACTTATCATAGTTAAGATCTATTCCCTCTACTTGATCAGCAATATAACCCATAACAGCGTCAACACCCTCTTCTTTTACCTCTAAAGGCTCACCAATACAGAAGAAGATCTCATAGCCTTGTTCTTTGTAAAAGTTATATTTTTCTCTAACTTGCTCTAAAGTCTCTCCAAGAACGTGTCTTCTTTCACTATGTCCAATTAGAACTGTTTTACATTCAAACTCTTCAAGTTGGTCTAATCCAATCTCACCAGTAAAAGATCCACTTCTTGCTGGATATGGGTTTTGAGTTCCTACCGTTACATTTTTAACAGATTCTGTTAAAGCAGTCGCTGGAGGGAAAACGTAACCTTTTTCAGATCTTCCTTCTAAAAAAGAGCTAAACTTTTCAAGATATTCTGCTGTAGATTTTCTTGTATGATTTGTCTTAAAATTTGCTGCAAAAATAAGAGACATTATTTATACCTTTACCAATGGCTTCACACCTGGAAGCATCTTTCCTTCAAGAAGTTCTAAAGAAGCTCCACCACCTGTTGAGATAAACGTCATCTCATCAGCGTCACCTGCTCTTTCAACTAAGTCTGCTGTATCACCACCACCGATGATTTTTGTTGCGTGGGACTCTGCAACTTGGTGAGAAAGTTTATAACTTCCTTTTGCAAATTTTTCCATCTCATACACACCCATAGGACCATTCCAAAGAATCGTTTGAGCGTCATGTAGAGCCTCTTTAAAGATAATAGAAGATGCAGGTCCAATATCAAGACCCATCCAATCTTTTGGGATCTCCATTGTTGTTGTATTGATTGTCATACTATCAGCACTAAACTCTTGTGCACAAAGGATATCAACAGGAAGGTATAGTTTTACACCTCTTTTTTTCGCTTCATCGATAATTTTGTGAGCATCAAATAATAAATCATCTTCTACAAGAGATTTTCCAATTTCATACCCTCTAGCCTTTAAGAATGTAAAAGCCATACCACCACCAATAATTAACTTGTCAACTTTAGGTAGTAAATTTTCTAAAGCTTGAAGCTTTCCAGAAACTTTTGAACCACCAACAATTGCTACAAATGGTCTTACTGGTTTTTCCATTGTTTTATGAAAATATGTAACCTCTTTTGTCAGTAAGAATCCTGCTGCTTTTTCACCCTCTTTGAAAAACTCTGTGATTCCCTCAACAGAAGAGTGGGCTCTATGACTTACACCAAAAGCATCGTTGATATAAACATCTGCCATACTTGCTAGTTTTTCTGCTAGATCTTTATCATTTTTTGTTTCACCAGCTTCAAATCTTAGATTTTCTAAAAGTAGAACTTCTCCCTCTTTTAGATCTTTTGCTTTTCCTATTGCGTCCTCTCCAACAACATCATCTGCTAGTTTTACCTCTTGTTTTAGTAGTGTATGAAGTCTTTTTTGAACTGGTTTGAGTGAGAACTTTGAAACAACTTCACCTTTTGGACGCCCAAGGTGACTGGCAAGGATTATGCTACAGTCATTGTCTAAACAGTATTTAATTGTTGTTAATGCTGATTTAATTCTTCTATCATCTGAAATATTTCCAAACTCATCTTGTGGTACATTAAAATCACATCTAATAAAAACTTTTTTATTTGCTACATCGATATCTTTAATATTTATAAGTTCCATTATTCTATGACACCCTTTTGATTAAATTTATTAAGTATGAGGCATATCCATGTTCATTGTCATGCCAAAGTATTATTTTAGCTAAATTGTTTGAAACCAATATAGAATCAAAATCTACACTTAATGCAAACCTATTTCCTACAAGGTCTGAAGAGACAGATTTTCCATCTCTTAACTCCATATTTTCTTTTAAATCACTTTTTCTAAAAGCCTCAATAATTTGACTTTTTGAGGACTCTTTTTTCAATTGATAAACAGTATCTAAAAGAGAAACATCAGGAGTAGGAACTCTCATTCCAGAGCCTTTCACCTTCCCTTGTAATTTAGGATAGATCTTCTCAAGATTCTCCCCTGCACCTGTTTTTACAGGAATCATATTGACAGTTGAACTTCTTGAAAGTCTTATACTAAGATTTGTTTTAGAATCCAAAAGATTTTGGTTAGAGTTATAACTATGAACAGAAGTCACAGTTAGTTTTTCAATTCCAAAAGCATCATCTAAGATCTTTGTGGCAATAGCAAGAGCTATAGTTGTGCAACTTCCTGCTGAAATTATTCTTTCATCTATGTTTTTTTCATTAACCCCTAAAATAACTGGCTTTATATCTTGTTCAGTCATTGATGAGACTATTACTTTTTTAACTCCATTTTCTATATGATGAAGATTGTCTTTATATCTATTAAAAACCCCAGTAGAGTCTATTAACACATCACAAATCGGGTTAAAATCCTTGTTTGAAGAGTAGTTATTGAGTTTTGTCTTTTTAGATTTGTAAACCAGATTTTTTCCATCAAACTCTAAATCTTTAAGCTCTCCGTGAACAGAATCATATTTCATCAGATAAAAGAGTTGCTCTGGTTCTATCAAGTCATTAATCTCTGTTACAGCTATATTTTCTTCCAAAAGAGATAGTCTATAAAGTGACCTTCCAATACGACCAGCACCATTTATTGCAACTTTTATCAATCAAAACCTTTTACATGATATAATCTGTTTAAATTTAACTGTAAAGAATAACATAAAATGAATTTAGAGCAAAGACTAGAGAGAATCGCTAAGATCTTAGATGATAACAAAGGCGAAGAGACAGAGACATTTGATTTAACAGGAAAAGGCTATATGGTTGATGGTGTTGTAATTACAACAGCGATGGCTGAAAAGCACCTAAACGCACTTTTAAACTTTATTAAAGAACTAAAGCCAGATGAGCAATTTTTAAATGTTGAAAACAGTGAAGAGTGGATTGTCGCTGATATGGGTGATATTCTAGTTCACCTAATGACTTCAAGTGCTAGAGAAAAATATCATTTAGAAAACTTCCTAAACGATTTTAAAAGAGAAGAGCCAGAAACAGAAGATTAAGATCTTAAAGATCTTAATCTAAAGTTAGTTTATAACCAACCCCTGAACTATTTGCAATAAGTCCGGATGGAACATTTTTTCTTAGAAGTTTTGTAAGACTTCTTAGAGACGCTTGAGCCATAGGTCTTCCTTGCCAAACTTCTCTTTCAATATCTTTATATGTTACAACTGTATTTCTATTCTTTAATAGAAGATCTAAAAGAAGTAACTCTTTTTTTGTTAAATGTTTTAGTTCACTTTCAAAATATACTTCTCTTGCATCAACATTGTAGTAACAACCTTCTTCAAATGTAACAACATTTCCATCACTTCCAAGAAGTTCTCTAGCACATCCAACCATCGCATCTAAAAGTGCTTCTTTCTTGTAAGGCTTTACAAGATACTTAGCTAGATAAAGTTCTGTTGCATCTAAAAGAATGTCTTTATCTGTATGAGCAGTTGTTATAATGACACAAGTCTTTCTATCTGACTTTCTAATATTCTGAATCGCTTCAATTCCTGTCATCTTAGGCATATTAATATCTGCAATGATGATATCAGGAGAGTGCTTTTCATAAAGCTTTAAAGCTTCCTCACCATTTTTAGCTTCAATAATATTATCACAATATTTTTCAAGCATTTTAATAGTTATTTTCCTAACTGTTTGTTCATCCTCAGCATATAAGACTTTAAGGTTTTTCAGTATTTTGTATTCCATACATTTCTCCTAATTTTTAGTCGTTACTATAGAAATTTTTTCTCTTTTTTGCGATTTAAGCAAGTCCACCACACTTATAAAAGTGTTAAATTTCGCTTCTTTATCACTTTTAACAGTAAATATAACATTTTTTTCATAAATTTTTATGATATTTTCCAATTCTTTTAAAGAAACTTTCTTTTTATTAAAGAAAATATTGCCATTTCTATCAATAACTATGTTTTGATTATCTTCTTTTTTATCTCCATTGGCTGTTGTCTTAGCCTTAGGTAATTCAATTTTTATAACACCTTGAGAGATAAAAGTTGCTGTTGTAAGAACAATTACTAAAAGTACCAACATAACATCAA
Source organism: Campylobacterales bacterium (assembly GCA_025800305.1). Classification (GTDB taxonomy): domain Bacteria; phylum Campylobacterota; class Campylobacteria; order Campylobacterales; family SZUA-545; genus JAOXRY01. Next base: position 8,193 of record JAOXRY010000229.1, read on the forward strand.
TTAGCGGTATCATATTAATGCTATTAAACTTATTTTTGTAAGTCATGACTTATTTATCCTGAAGAATTATCCATTTTGTAAGAAGGACTTCTACTTTTCTTACAAGTAGATTGTAAAAAATCATAGAGGGGATTGCCACAACAAGTCCTAAAGCTGTAGCTTTCAATGCTAATCCTAAGCCAACCATAATAGTTTTTGTCTCAACAAATCCACTTTCTCCAATAGCAAAAAATGTTGCCATGATTCCAAGGACTGTCCCTAAAAGCCCTACATAAGGAGCGTTAGATCCAATAGTAGAAATAAGTGTTAGGTTATTGGAAAGCTCGATTTCCAATTCATCTTTATTGGTGTACTCTTCCAGCTTAATAGATCGATATCTTAACAGCCTCTCAATAATTAAAAATGTGGCGATAAATCCCATAAGACCTAAGACAGAGAAAGTCCCTATCTCTACTAGATCTTTAAGTTCACCCATCTTCTGCCATCTTCACAATATCAATTTCTTCATTATTTGGCTTGTTATATGGAACACCCATTTTTTCCAATCTTTCAATTACTCCTGGATGGGTTTCATAAAAGATCTTATGTAAAATATGAGAAAGAGGAAATTTTTTATTTTCATTACTTAGTTTGATTAGAGCACTTCCCATATCCTGCGTTGTTTGAACTTCACCACCGAACTCATCAGCCGCAAACTCATTTTCTCTTGAGAGAATATTAATCAAAGGCATTGCAAAGAAAAATATTGGAGTTGAAAAAATCATAAAAAGAGCAATTAAAATATGTGTACTTGGATAAAGTCCCAAATCCTCATAGATATATGTAGGAATATTTCCAAACAGTGCTAAGATAAATAGCAATAATCCACCCATTATTGCTATATTTTTTAAAATATCTTTGTGTTTAAAGTGTCCTAACTCATGTCCTAAGACAGCTAAAAGCTCATTAGTCGTTAATTTTTCAATCAGAGTATCGTAAAGAACAACTCTTTTTGTTTTTCCTAGGCCACCAAAGTAAGCATTAAGCCTTGAATCTCTTTTACTTGCATCCACTTTAAAAATCCCAGAGATCTTAAAACCTTCTCTCTCTAATAACTTTCCAATCTCCACACCTAAAGGAGTTTCATCCATTGGAGTAAACTTATCAAACATTAATGCTCTAATTGTTGGGAAAAGCATGTTAATCAAAATAATCACAGAAAATAAAAATATAAAAGTATAGATCCACCAGTTTTCAGAACTTTCTAAAAACCACGCTACTCCAGCAACAACAACAGAAGTTAAAACAAGTCCAATAACTCCACCTTTAATTTCATCAGCTATAAATAATTTTAGTGTTGAATTATTAAATCCAAATTTTTTATCTATTACAAACTTTTCATATAATCCAAAAGGAAGAGTTAAAACATATCCAACAATTACAAAAAGATCTATAAAAATAACACTTTGTAAAATTGAGTTAGTCTGATTAGCAACAAGTGTTGATAGATAATCCAAACCAAAACCAAGCCAGAAGAAAAATAAAAATAGATCAAAAAATGAAGATACTATAGAAAATTTCTCTTTTGCCATCTCATAGTTGGCAGCTTCTACCCACTTTGAGTTATCCAACAACACAGGAGTTGTAGATCTTTTCTCTAAGATAAAGCCAAAGTTCATCACAGATATATAGACTTTTGTTAAACCATATAAGGCATATACTCCTAAGACTAAATAAATACTACTGTCCATTATGTTTCTCTTTCATTTTTTTCTTTGCCAACTCTTGAAGATCTTCAACTTTATCAAGTTCATCCATAATCTCAACACCTAAAAGTGTCTCAATGGCATCTTCTAGTGTTACAATTCCCATTGTCTGTCCATAAGAGTCGTGGACTATGAAAAGATGCTCTTTTTTCTTAATAAAAAGATCCATAGCTTTTGTTAGAGGAACATTTTCAGAAATATGAAAAACTGGCTTCATAAGCTCTTCAACTTTCACACTATCTTTTCCTTCAATTTTATTAACCAAAATCTTATTTTTAAAAACAAGCCCTATGATATCATCAATTGTTCCATCGTAAACAGGGACACGAGAGTGGGTGTTATAGTCTTCTAATTTTAAAAAATCAGAGGCAGTTGTTCCTTTTTCAACAGCAAACATAACTGTACTAGGAGTCATTACCTCTTTTACTTTTGTGTCTTTAAACTCAAAAAGTTTTTCCAGTAAATCCCCCTCTTTTTCTGTAACAACCCCATCTTTTTCCCCCATCTCTGCAAAAGCTAAGATCTCTTCTCTGGAAACTTTAGAGTCGTCACCTTTTTTAATAGCTTTTGTGATTGATTGACCAATAATAATAAAGGGATAAGCAAATTTCGTTAACCACATAATTGTGTAAGCTGATGGAATTGCAAGTTTTTGCCAGTAAACTGCACCAATAGTTTTTGGAACAATTTCACTTAAATATAAAACACCTAAAGTTAATATAACAGAAGCAATAAACATATACTCCTCACCAAAAAGTCTCATAGTCTCAGCACCAACTCCAGCAGCACCTACTGTATGGGCAATTGTGTTAAGAGTTAAGATACCAGATATAGAAGAGTCGATTTCCTCTTTTACCTTTTTAAGCACCTCACCATTTTTACCATTTTGACTAACAGTTAATTCAACAAATGAAGGGGTTACTGAAAGAAGCACTGCTTCTAAGACTGAACATAAAAAAGAAACGGCAATTGCGCCGAAAAAATAAAAAAGTATTAGTTCCATGTTTTAAAGACCGTAGCCTTTATCTTATTCCTTTGACTTATTATTTGGCAGAGGGGTTTTGTTTTCAGTTAACCCTACCTATTTTTTCAAGGTTCGATTTTATACAAAATTCCCTTTAATGGTTGGTTTTATCTATTAAAATGTATCATTAGATTAATGAAATTTTTATACCTTTTTTCTATTTTTTTACTGTTTACGGGTTGTAGCATTGACTTATCTGACGATGAGACAAAAGAGGTACAATGTGTTACAACTACTTATGGTCAAGTTGGAGAGTGTGCCACTCTTGGAGGAAAAGTCATGACTGGACAATGGGATGTTTATGACGGAAACATAACTGCAACAATAGAAAATAATGAAACAAATCTAACGAGTTATTCATTCACCAAATACAAACTAAAGTATATTTTGCAACTAAAATCAGATGGTATTTGTTGGCACAAAGATAGAGAATCTAATTTTAATACTGTCAATAAAACTTATCAATGGGCTGTAGAAAACAAAGATCTTATTATTGTTGATTATACAAATACACAAAAACCTTATAGATTCTTAGCCAGTGATTCTGATTCAAATCTGATTATGAAAGATGGTGATTCAGTTGGTTATCTTTTTGAAAAATACAACTAGGAGCTTCTTATCGACATCTCCCAATACCTAACCCCTGATGATGTGAAACTTTTCATCGAGCAATATGCTGAAGTTGAAAAGCAGATGAAAGTTGCAAAAGAAGAACACAAAAGAGTTGAAGATCTTTTTATTGGTGTTATTGCTCTTTTACCTATTGCTGTGTGGGTTTTGGAAAATGATGGAAAAATCCACATGCAAAATCAAAAAGCAAAAGAGATTGGTCTAGATATTTCTTCAATTAATTTGGAAAAAGATCACGATACAGAGATTGAAAGAAACGAGAAAAACTATATTCTTCAAATTGCCCATTTTGATGATAAAGTAATTATCTCTGCCACAGACAATACAAAAGTCAAGCAAAATGAGAGACTTCTTTCTATGGGAAAAATGGCAGCCCACCTTGCCCATGAGATTAGAAATCCAATCGGTGCTGTTCAAGTTCTAACTTCAACGCTTTTTAATAGAGTGGACTTTAAAACAAAACCTATTGTTTTAGAAATTAAAAAATCCATTTGGAGAGTAGAGAGAATTGTAAAAGCTACACTTCTTTTCTCAAAAGGTGTTACTTTAAACCCAAAAGAGTTTTATTTTGATGACTTGAAAGATGAGTTAAGCCTTATTACCAATAACTATTCCTATTCTAAAGATATAGAATTTGCTTACTCTCTTCCAAAAACCTCTTTAAAAGCAGATTTTGATCTTCTTGGAATGGTTTTACAAAACATGATTATCAATGCAATTGATGCAATAGAGGATACTGATGAAGATGAAGGCCTTATTGAGATATTATACCAAGAGAACCATGGATTTCATATATTAAAAGTCTACGATAGTGGAAAAGATTTTGAAGATAAAGATATCCTTTTTCAAGCTTTTAAATCAACAAAAACAAAAGGAAATGGTTTAGGTCTAGCTCTGTCAAAACAGATAATTGATGCCCATAAAGGAAACATTACCCTTTGTAATGAAAGAAAAGGCTTTATAATTAGCCTTCCTATTTAATTAGTTTACTTATCTCTTTAAATTTTTCATGTTTAGCACTGGCTAAAACTTCAAAAAGAAATGACTCATAAGTTGTTGGTACAATTCCAGCCTGAATCATTCTATCCATAGCTACTTTTTTATCATTCTCTTTTCTAGAACTTACACAGTCCTCTACAACAAATACTTTATAACCTCTATTTTTAAGATCTAAAGCAGTTTGTAAAACACAGATGTGAGTTTCGATACCAAAAACAATTGCATACTCTTTCCCTTTTTTTTGGATCTCTTCTAATGTAAAATCATTTCTACAACAAGAAAAAGTAGTTTTTTCAAAGCCTGTGTAATCTCCTAAGATCTTCTGTAATGAAGGAACTGTTTCTCCTAAGCCCTGTTTATACTGTTCATTAACAATTAAAGGTAATGCAAGAGTTTTTACACCTTTTAATAAGATCTCCATATTCTTTAAAACTTCCTCTTTTTTATCCATTACAGGAAGAAGTCTCTCTTGAATATCAACCATAACTACTAAACAGTTATCTAAATTTGGATTCATAATTTTTCCTTGAAAATTGGGGATTTAATTAAAAAGATAAGATAAGAACCGGGACACCAACCAAAGTGCCCCGATAAGCAACCAAACAAATCCTAACGTAAACCAAAACGCTAAGGATCTAAAATAAGCGAGTTAATTCTAACTAATTCCCCAGCATATGTCAAGAAAAATTTTATTTTTTTCACACACTATCTCTCATTATGGAAAATTTTTTGCTACCTTGTAATATAATTATAACACTGGACGGTGACGCTAACCGTTTAATATTTGGGTCCATACTGTTTTTTTGGAAGAACGGTTTCTAAGACCTGTGTGACGATGGCTTCGTTTGAGCTATGTCTTTTGACGGCGAGAAGTTGTGGCCTAATGGTTTTGATAGTTCTTATTTGTCAGTCTTTACTGACCAAAATAACTTGCGAGAACGCCCGTCTGGTATTATAGTTTAGCAGAGAAAAGGAAACAAAATGCCTCCTTTTCCCCTACTTTTTTAACTCTTAAAACTTCCTAATTTACTTTCTAACTCTTCTATGTTTTTATAGAGAAAGCTAATTGTAGAATTTATTTCTTCAACACTTTTTGAATTCTCCCCTGAAATCATGTGAATTTTTTCAAAGTTTTCCAAAGTCTTTTGAGATTTTTCCACTACTATTTTAAAAGTATGAGTATTTTCTTCCACTGATTTAGCACTTTGTTCTATACTCATAGAAACTTTAGAAATTTCCTCTTCAACTTTTGCAGATTCATCTGCAAGTCTGGTGATATCTTCTGTATTTTGCCCCATTTTATCGCTTACCTCAACAACAGCCTGAACAATAATATTAATTGTAGAATTAATATCAACCAAAGATTTTTGAGTCCTTTCAGCAAGTTTTCTCACCTCATCAGCAACAACAGCAAAGCCACGACCATGTTCCCCTGCTCGTGCTGCTTCAATTGCTGCATTTAAAGCTAGAAGATTTGTCTGATCTGCTATATCTGATATAACAGTCAAAACCCCCTTTACCTCTTCTGCATTTGAGTTTAGTTCTACAAGTTTTTCTGTAAGTTCTGCCTCTGTCTCTCTGCTTTGTTGAATTTTGCCAATCATATGAATAATACTTTTCTTGGAATTTTCCAATGCATCTTTCGCAGATATAATATTCTCTCTATTATTTTCAGCATTTGCTTTAGCATTTTCTATGGCAGATTTATTCTCTTCTTGACTTTTTGCTGTTTCAGTAACAATTAAAACTTCTTCTTGAACCTTCTTTCCTACATTTTGTGCTGTCGCTGTAAGTTCTTCTGCTACAGAGGCTGTTTCAGCTGAAAGAGTTTTTATAGAATTAACTGTATTTGCTACTTTTTCAATGAAATGATTAAGGTTTTTATTAGACTCTCCAAACTCATCATCTTTATCATTAGGAAGCCTCTTTGTTAAATCTCCCTCCCCTTGTGCCAAATCATGGGTTAACTCTTGCACTGTCATCAGTGGTTTTAACAGATATGTAATAAGAAACGCCATAATTAAAACAACTAAAATAACTGTTATCACAACAATAAGTGTTAAATCAAACTTCAACTCATTTAGTTCTTTTTCCACTGTAGCTTTTGGAACACTTAAAAAGATGGTGAAAGTATTCTCAATATTTTTTATTTTCAGTGGTGCTAAATAAGTTATATGTATTTGATTGTCTTTAGCAGAGATTTTTTCAAATTGTAGTTCTTTTGAATTACTAACAGAGTCAATTAGGATTCTATCTTGTTTCATTTCACTAAGGGTTTTGTTGATTATTGATTTTTTAGGATGTGTTAAAATTTTTCCATTTTGAAAAACTAAAGCAGAATATCCACTTCCAAAAGGTTTAACTTTATCTGTCTTTTTTCCCAAAGACACCAATGAGATATCAACACCCGCAACACCAACAACTTCTTTATTTTTTAAAATTGGATAGGCAATTGTCGTCATAAGAATATTGTTATAGACAAATGGAGGAATAATTTCTGGCTTTTTTGAATTAAAAGCTTTTTTATAAAACTCTCCAGCATAATCATCTTTGCTACCAGTATGTTGAAATAGCACACTATTACCATCTTTATAAAAATATGGAGCAAAACCTAGATGACCTTCCACATCAGTAGTGTACATATCTTTTTCCCACATTGTCCATACACCAATAATATTTGAATTATTAGCAGCACTTTTAAGAATAATTTTTTGCTGTTCTTTAGAAAGTGGTTTGCCACTTTTTAATGCTTCTTCATTTAACTGCTTGAGAAATATTGGAATTTCGTTGGCAATTTCAAAATACTCTTTTAAGTCATTTCTTACTGTATAAGCTTCATACTTCAGACTTTCAGCTGTTTGAGTTGAAATGATGGAAGAAGTAATAGAAGTTGTAACAAAAAATACAATAGAAAATGACAAAACTACCAGTAATAGGATAGTTCCAATTACTTTTGATTTGATTGTTTTTAACATACCGTCCCCTTTTGATTCTATGGTATCACAAAGAAAACCTCTTGTAAATAATGATTATGATAAAAAATGTAATATTTAATATTTTTTCCCTTTTTTCTTGAATTAGTCTATTTTGCTATAATAATCAGCTTTATAAAATTAACAATCTAGGACAACGATGAAAATCTTAATTATTGGAAGTGGCGGTAGAGAATATTCTATTGGAAGAAGACTTTCACAAGATGAAAAAACTTCGGAGCTTTTCTTTGCTCCAGGAAATGGTGCAACAGAAAACTTAGGAACAAACTTAGCAATTAGTGATTATGAAGAGTTGGCAAATTATGCTGTAGAAAACGGTATTGAATTAACAATTGTAGGACCAGAAGATCCTTTAACAAAAGGGGCTGTAGATCTTTTTAGAAAAAAAGGTCTGGCTGTTTTTGGACCAACACAAGCTGCTGCAAGACTGGAAGAATCAAAAGTTTATATGAAAAACTTTCTAAGAAAATATGAGATCCCAACAGCAAAATATGTTGAAACTTCAGATCTAGCAGAAGCTGAAAACTTTATTGATACATTAGAAACTCCAATTGTTGTAAAAGCTGACGGTCTTTGTGCAGGAAAAGGTGTAATCATTGCAACTTCTCACCAAGAAGCAAAAGACACGGCAAAAGATATGCTTAGTGGTTCTATGTTTGGTGACGCTGGAGCAAAAGTTGTTGTTGAAGAGTTCTTAGATGGTTTTGAACTGTCTGTATTTGGTATTTGTGATGGAAAAGACTTTATCACTCTTCCAGCTTGTCAAGATCACAAAAGATTGCTAGACAATGATGAAGGTCCAAACACTGGCGGGATGGGTGCATATTGCCCTGCTCCAATGGCTGATGATGTTCTTATGAAAAAAATTGAAGATAGAATTATTAGACCTACAATGGAAGGAATGATTAAAGAAGGTGCTCCTTTTGAAGGTGTTCTTTTTTGTGGAATCATGGTTGTAAATAACGAGCCTATTACTCTTGAATTCAACGTAAGATTTGGAGATCCTGAGTGTGAAGTTCTTATGCCACTTCTAAAATCAAGCCCTGTAGATCTTTTCTACAAAGCATCAACTGGAAAGTTGGGGGAGCTTAACGTAGAGTTCCACAATAAAAAAGGTCTTTGTGTTGTTATGGCAAGTGAAAACTATCCTTATAAATCTTCAACTCCAGCAAAAATCACTGTTCCAACTGAGTATGAAGAAGATGCACATATCTCCTTTGCAGGTGTAAAAAAAGAGGATGAAGACTTAATGGCTACAGGTGGTAGGGTTCTTCTTTCTGTTGCAATTGATGAAGATATTAAAAAAGCTTGTGAAAAAGCTTATAGACTTTGCCAAAACATTAAATTTGATGGAAGCCAATACAGAAAAGATATTGCTTGGCAGGTAGTTGGTAGATAATGGACTTTGAGAAATTAGAAAACGATTTAACAAGAGAAAACCTTACCCTTGCGTCTACATCCAAAAGAGGAAGAGCATTTGTAATAGATGAAGTATTAATCTCTTTTCTTGTGATAATAGCTTACTGGGATAGAATTAGTACTGCTACAACCATGAATGAATCTATCGCGGAAGGTAAAATATTTTTATAGTATTTT
>JAOXRY010000236.1 GCA_025800305.1 Campylobacterales bacterium
TGCATAAGGCTTTTTATCTCATCTCTATAGTCTAGCTCTCTATCACTCCATCTAAGTCCTCCACGGCTGACACTTCGTCTTCTAAGGTGGGTTCCAACTAGGTCGTTATGATAGACAAAAGTCTCTATTCTTGGTTGTACGCCTTTTAGGTGGATGAGAAGATTTCTTACATCAACTTTTAATGCAAGTGCTTTTTCGAAAAAAGGGTTTTCAATAACAAAGAAATTTGTACGGACAAGAGCTTCTAAAATATCGTTGAATACATTTAAGATCTTATCATCAGAAATATCTTGAACTTCTTTTATCTTTTTACATATATCCTCTGTGATTTTTGCCAAGGAAGTTTCTCTTTTTTTGATTTTTGGATCAAATTTAGTAAAAAAATAGAGGACAAAGTCTTTTGCTATAAGAGGATATTTTATAAGAGCTCCTTCTATAGCTTCAACAGTCTGTTCAGCCAAGAGTTGATCTTCATAAGTTATGATAGCTTGAAGAATTCCTATCTCTTTAGGATTTAGGTTTGCACTGACTGAAAGAGAATTAAGTTTTGTATTTCTTGACTTTTTTTCAAGAACAGACTCTAAGACATCTTTTACACTCTCTCTTGAACTATTGAGATCTTTGACATTGCCACAACAAGAGATAAAATATCTCCTACCAAAGATCTCAAGTTGATCTATTTTTAAACTATAGGAAAACTCACTGTCTAAGGAAAAACCGAAATTTTGAAGAATTGGCATATAGTCTGAAAGGGAGGATTTTTTTAAAGAGTAAATAATAATCTCTTCAGAACCGTTGGAACTTTCAACTTTTGCAGATATTCCTGTCTCTTTTAAAGCAGTGATAACTTCATCAGTTATTTTCTCTTTTTCTCTATTTAGATCTGTACAACTTGATTCAACTTGAATTTCACCCATGGAGTCATCCTTTTTATTGTTTATCTCTATTAATAATATCAATAAAAAGTGAGATTGTCTGTAATAAAGTAGAAATTTTTAAAGGATTAGATTCTAGTAAAATCCTGCACTGGCAAATTCAGACTCAGATCTAGCCTCTTCTAAAACAGTATCAAGGGAGGAAGTCATAACCTCTCTACAAGATGGACATCTATTAAAATACATAGGAAAAGTATTTCCACAGTTTTCACAAGGGTACTCAAAACCTAATGTTGCAATAGATTTCTCTTCTTTTAGCTTAATAAGTGTGTTTACTTCAAAGATTGAACTTTTCTTTGCGTCACTGATATAATCTTTTGCAGTATAGATCTCAACAAGTACAGGAGTCTTTTTGACTCTTTCAAAATCGATAGAGTCTTTTTCCATATTCCACAATAGATCTAACACACCATCAATCTCTTCATCTTTTAAAAGTTGCCAAAATCTCTCTGTTTCAAAAACAGCAAGATACTCATAAACCTGTCTAAAAAACTGAGGATTTATCTCATAGTATTTTAGAAGTTGTTCAGATTTTTTCTCACTTGTTAAAGTTGCATTGTTTGTGATTTGTAAGATCTCTAAGATCCCCTTTTCATTGGAAACATCAACATCTAGCTCTTCTAAAACAGCGACCACTTCCAGTGCTTTTGTATAGTTTTTAAGATTTTCATAGACAATTAAAAGTAGTTGTAAAGCATCCTTATTTCTTGGTTTTAATTGGAGTGCTTTAAGAAGAATATCTTTACTTCTTTGCATAAAACCAGCTTTGAAATATGTCTTTCCTAGCATTGTCATAATATCAATTTTTGCATTTTTATCAGTTAGAATATCTAAAAGTGAAAGGTAGATTTTAATAGCTTCTTCATACTCTCCAGCTTTAGATCTAATAGTTGCAGAAAGAGCTAGAGTCTCCACTGCTTCTGTACCACCTTCAAGAATTTTTTTATAATTATTTGTATCTTTTCCAAGATTGAAGTTTTTTACAAACTTTGAGATCTTTCTCTTTTCATCTTTATTTTTAAATGTCTCAAACCATCTATTGGCAAAAGAGACAATAACAACAACAAGTCCAAGAACAAAGATACTAAAAAGTGGATCTTCGTAGTCAAAAATTATAAATTCCATAGGTGTTATAATAACATAATGATCAAACAAGAATCAATCGAGAGATTAAAAGATACTATTGATGTTGTCGACGTTGTAGGAAGCTATGTAGAGCTTAAAAAAGCTGGAGCTAACTATAAGGGGGTTTGTCCCTTTCACTCAGAGAAAACTCCAAGCTTTGTTGTAAGCCCACAGAAGCAAATCTACCATTGTTTTGGCTGTGGAGCTGGAGGAGATAGTGTTAAGTTTGTTATGGAGTATGAGAAGCTTTCTTATCCTGAGACAATTGAGAAACTTGCCAATGACTATAACTTTCAATTAGAGTATGAAAAAACAAACAATAGATCTAGAGATGATTATAAGGTTTTAGACACAGTTAACCACTTTTTTATAAAAAAACTTGACACAAATCAAACTGCTTTAGAGTATCTCCGTGAGAGGGGTATATATCAATCTAGTATCGAGCAGTTTCAAATTGGATATGCCCCCTCTTCACAGGAGCAAATTCAGTTTTTAAACTCCAATAAGATCCCTGTCAATGAATCTATAAAAACAGGTGTTATGGCAACAGGAGATAGGGGGAATCTCTATGGAAAATTCATTGAGAGGATTACATTTCCTATCTTTTCTCCCAATGGAAAGATAGTTGGTTTTGGTGGAAGAACAATCAGTGGTCACCAAGCAAAATATGTCAACTCACCTCAAACAGAGTTTTTTAATAAATCAAGACTTCTTTACGCTTATTCTAAAGCCAAAGATACAATTTTTAAAACCAATACTGTAATTCTCACAGAGGGCTACCTTGATGTAATTATGCTTCATCAAGCTGGTTTTACCAACGCTGTAGCAACTCTTGGAACAGCGATGACAGCTTCTCATTTGCCTCTTCTTAAAAAAGGTGAACCAAAAGTTATTGTTGCATATGATGGAGATAGTGCAGGGCAAGACGCAGCGTTAAAAGCTGCTAAGCTTCTTTATAAGCAAGGGTTTAGTGGAGGAGTTGTGCTTTTTAAAGAGGGAAAAGATCCAGCAGATATGGTAAAAAATGGAGAGAGTAATGAGTTAAAAAGACTCTTTTCTCATCCGACACCATTTTCTGATTTTATTCCTAGACAGATTGCTAAGATGTATGATCTTAATAACGCTTCTTCAAAACAGCAAGCTGTTAATGAGATTAAATCATATATAAAAGATCTAACACCAATTTTTCAAGATGAGATCTCCAGAAGCTCTGCTTCGTCTTTAGGGGTAGGGGAGAGCTATTTTACTGCTAAAAACAGTAATCAACAAAATAGCGGTGTTATTAAACACAATCGGAAAGATATTTTGGAGCTTAAAATTATCAAAACAGTTTTAGAGAAAGAGGAGATGTTAGATACTGTTTTAGACTACATTGATTCTTTGGCTTTTAAAACCCATAGAGATCTTTTTGAGGCTGTGTTACATAAACAAGAGTCTCCTTATTTAGAGGGGCTTTTGATTGATGATTCTATTGGTATTTTAGAAGAGGAAGATCTGATTAATGATCTGAAAAATATTATGACTAAAGCTCTTCAAGAAAAGATAAATGATGTGAAGTTTGATAGCTCTATCTCTTCCCAGGAAAAAGCATTTTTAATTAAGAAATATACTTTGGAAATGCGTGGAGCTATGAAGCGATAGTTATTGCGAATAAAACCTCTGCACCATTTTCTTCCAAAACTTTTTTAGCTTCTAAAAGTGTTGTTCCTGTTGTGACAACATCATCAAGTAAAATTACAGGGTTTTTAGGTTTCTTTTTCAAATAAAAACCTTTTGGATTAGTTTTTCTAAAAGCAAGATCTTTTCCTGCATATTGAACAGAGTTTCTAGATCTTAAAGAGTTATAAAGTGGTTTTGTTAGTTTAGTTTTTGCATTATTTGCCAAGATTGCCGTATGGGAAAAGATCTTTGGATTGTCATCTATAGGAATAATATCGATCTTCTCTTCAAAATCAAATGATGAGAAAAATTTTTTAATTGCTACATCCCCTAAGATCTTATAAACAGAGTTACCATAAGGTTCATATTTTGTTTTTAGAAGATCTTCTATTTCCTCATATTGAAATAAAGAAATAACAGTTAGATCTTCAAATTGATTTTTTACAGGATTAGGAAGAAGGTGCTCTAGGACACACTTCTTACAGATGATTTTAAAGCTTAGTTTTTGACAAGTTAAGCAACGAATATTAGATCTTTATCCGTGGAATTTACTGTTAAACTCTTTTATAGCACGATCTGTTTTTCTCTTGTCATCTTTTTCTTTAATATGCTCTCTTTTATCGTGGTTTTTCCTACCTTTTGCAAGGGCAATCTCAACCTTACAAGTGTTTTTAGAGTTAAAATAGATTTTCAAAGGAACAATTGTAAGAGCTTCTAACTTTATTCTCTTTTCCCATTTTTCAGCCTCTTTTTTATGCATAAGTAGAGTTCTTGCCCGTCTCTCTACTGGAGCGAAATCTGATTGGGTTGTAGAAAGTCTTCCAATGTGCATTCCGTAAAGTGTAGGCTCAACACCTTTGATAATTTTTACAAAGCTCTCTTTGATATTTACTTTTCCAGCACGAATTGCTTTTACTTCACTTCCGACTAGAACGATTCCACATTCTAGTCTTTCGATTAATTCGTAGTCATGAAAAGCTTTTTTGTTATTTGCGATTATATTTATTGCCATAATCGTATGGTATAATAATCCCAATAAAAAAGGAGTTTTCTATGAAAAAAATAATAGTAGGTATTTTTCTATTAGCTTCTGTTATGAATGCAGATCTAATAAGAGTACAAGCTGGTGCAGGAATTTGGGCACCAACACCAACAGGTGATGCTCAGTATGGTGGAAGTAAAGCATTTGATCTTGAAAAAGATTACGGTATTGATGGTAGTGTTACTAGTGGCTATATGTGGATTTTTGTAAAGCACCCAGTTCCAGTTCTTCCAAATGTAAGAATTGAAAGAACAAGTTTTGCAACAGATGGAAAAGCAAAACAGACAATTAATTTTAATGGAACACCTTACAATGCAACGTCAAAGACAGAGCTTGTATTAAATCAACTTGATGGAATTTTATATTACAACATTTTAGACAATACGTTTTGGACAACAATAGATCTTGGTATTAACCTAAAGATGATTGATGGAGGACTTACACTAAAAGCTGCTGGACAAAAAGAAGAAGCTTCTGTCAATGTAACGGTTCCAATGGCTTATGTAAGAGGAAGAGTTCAAGTTCCAGGAACGGGTTTGGCATTTGAAGCTGATACAAAATACGTTGCTTATGATGGATCAACATTTTCTGATTCTAGAGCGAAAATTGATTGGGATTTTTTTAGTATTCCTTTTCTAAGTGTAGCGTTAGAAGCAGGATATAGAGCACAAAAACTAAAAGTTGATACAAGCTCAATTGATCTGAAATCTGATATTGATATCTCTGGTGCATTTTTAGGGATTAATGCTAAATTCTAAGGCTTTTTTATGAGACTAATTTTAGGTGTACTATTTTTAGTCTCATCTCTTTTCTCTTCTACAGTTACCTCTAAGTTTAAAGTTACCTTTGGTTTTATTGGTGAGATAGGTAATGCTGACGCTGTTTTAGTTATTCAAGATAACAAATATAAGATCTCTGTTGTAGCAAAATCCACAGGAATGGCAAAACTCCTTAGTGGAAACAAACAAGAGAGCTATACCAGCGAAGGTGTAGTTGAAAATGGATTTTTTAAACCACTTATCCATAAGTCTATCGTTAATAGTAACAGTAAAAAAGTAGAAGATATCTATGACTTTAATTACGAAAAAAAACAAATTACAAAAAAGAGAATATCTTTAAATAAAGAGAATAATGAAGAAAAAATTGAAAATTCTGTAGAAGATTTTTTTACAGATAATGATGTTTTAACTCTTTTTTTCAACCTTGGGAACTATATCGATGAATTGAAAGAGAAGAAAAGTATTACAAGACTAGCAGTTGGTGCTAATAAGAATGATAGGATTGTCTATATTGAGATCTTAAATGAAAAAGAGAGAGAATCTGTCCAAGATCTAATGAAAATGACAAAAGAGAATACCTATTTAAAAGTGGTAATCAATCAAGATATTTTTTCCAGCGATAAAGGAGAACTTCTTCTTTCTTTAGATAGAGAACTTTATTGTAATAAGGCTGTTTTAAAAGATGTTCTGTTTTTTGGAGATATTGTGGGGGCTCAAACAAGCAAAATTGCTGCTCAGTAGACAATCGTGCCTCTACATGGGATGCCACATCTTCTTTGGCGGTCCGCCAGAGGGACACCAGGAACGAAATCTAGTCGACCTTTTCCATGTGAGGACTTTAGTAAATCCATCGACGTAATTTCACAATTTTGTAATCTTCTTGCAATTTTTCATTGTTACTATTTCTAAACTTATAAAGGAATGGTAATTCACAATGAGTAAAGTGCCACATATTGATAGATTAAAAGCAATTATTAGACTAGATCCTGGAAACCATTGGATTGAGAAAATCAAAAGATCTGAGTTGTCAGCAAGTGAGAAAAAAGAGTTACTAGATTTTGTTAATCCACCAAAAAAAGATCTTACAGATGTTCTAACAGTAGGTGGTGATACTGGCGATCTTTCTGATATGTTCTAATTAAGGCAGGGATATCTTAAATTTAGCACCGTCTTTTGTGTTTGATACGGTGAGACTACCGGCTAGGTTATTGGAAATAATATTTTTTGCCATATAAAGTCCGATACCAGTTCCTTGGCTTTGGAACTTTGTTGTGAAGTATGGATCGAATATTTTTTCAAGATTTTCTTCTTGGATTCCTCCACCATTGTCTTCTACATAAATAGATTTTTTTTCTTTATCTAGATAGATTTTGATTTTTCCTTTGAACTCTTTATTCTTTTCTTTTTTATCTATGATTGCATCTTTAGAATTGTTTATTAACACAATTAGAACCTGAGAAAACTCACTTTCTTGTCCTTCTACAGTAAAGTCCTCTCCCTCTATTTCCCAAGAAATATTGTGAAACTTCATTTGTGCATCTAATATGTTGATTGAAGAGTCAATAATATTTTTAATATTAAACAGCTTTTTTGTCTTATCTGACTTGAAAAAATTTCTAAAATCATCAATAGTATTTGACATATACGTTAGTTTTCCCATAGACTCTTCAACGGTAGAATCAATAAGTTTTTTGTCCAGTTCATTGTAGTTATAAGCTTCTTGTAGGTTTTGAATAGTTAATCCTAAAGAATTAAGTGGCTGTCTCCATTGATGAGATATCGCATTAATCATCTCTCCCATTGCTGCCA
>JAOXRY010000239.1 GCA_025800305.1 Campylobacterales bacterium
GATACTCATCATTATATATCCGCAATATAGAGCCAAGACCTAGTTCAGGCTCAGCACGACTCACGATCCGTTGAGATTCTTTCCACTCCAAAATTAAGCCTCCTATTCACATCAACTAATCAATATTCAAAATCAAAAAACTTATCTTTGATTTTGCTATCTCCAACCTTAACATTTTGTTTTAATTCGATTTTTCCTGCATTCTAATGCCACTGGATCAAGATTCTTAGCATGGTTGAATCATTTTATCTACATATTAATTCCACCCGAAAACACGTCTTTTTGTCGCATAAGTAAAATTATTCATCTAGCACTCTAAAAATATGGATATTTCTAGAAAAATAATGAACCTATTAAAAAAATCTTGCCAAAAAAGAAGACAGCACTTAACAGGTAAGAAATTTTTTCCGACTCCAATTGAGATAAAATCATAATAAGATACCAGTATAAGCATTTGTGACTTTTCACTAAAGAGCCAACTCTTAGAGAAAGGGGTATTTTTGGGAGAGACAGTACTAAACAAATTGTATTTTGACGAGGATTCAAGTTTTGCTGATAAAGTCCTTATGGAGATTACTCTAAAAACCTTAGAGGAGATCGATTCGGGTGTTA
>JAOXRY010000251.1 GCA_025800305.1 Campylobacterales bacterium
ATATTCAACAATTCTTCCTTTAAATCTTGGTGCTTACTGGCAAATTGTTGGAGCAAAAGGTTTCTCTCATCTTCTTTATAAACCTTATTCTCCAAAATTACTTGTTCCTTTTGCAAATACAAACAACTCAATTTTCAGTGAGATTGATAAAAAAGATATTATGCTTTCTCTTCCTTTTGAAAGCTTCTCACCTGTTGAAAAAATGATTGTTGATGCCAGTAGAGATCCAAATGTTCTCTCAATAAGAATCACTCTATATAGAGTTGGTACAAATTCAAAAATTGTTAAAGCTTTAATAGACGCAGCAGAATCAGGAAAGATGGTTACAGCTGTTGTAGAATTGAAAGCTAGATTTGATGAAGAGAATAATCTATTCTGGGCAAAAGCACTAGAAACAGCAGGTGCTCACGTGATCTATGGAATTAGAGGTTTGAAGATTCATGCAAAAGTTGCCCATGTTATTAGAGAAACAAATGAAGGGCTAAAACACTATGTCCATCTTGCAACAGGAAACTATAACCCAAGTACAGCAAAAGTTTATACTGATATTAGTTTCTTTACATCAAATAAAAAAATTGCAGAAGATGCAACAAAGATCTTTCACCACATTACAGGTTTCTCGAAAAAGACAAAGCTAAGTAAACTGCAAATGTCTCCAACGCAGATAAAGCCTAAAGTTATCTCTTTAATTGAAGCTGAAATGGAAAAAGGAAAAGAGGGGGAAATTATTGCTAAGGTCAACTCTTTAGTTGATGTTGATGTAATCAGTGCTCTTTATAAAGCTGCAAAAGTAGGTGTAAAAATTAAGCTAATAGTTAGAGGTGTTTGTTCCATTAGACCAGGGGTAAAAGATTTAAGTGAAAATATTCAAGTAATCTCAATAGTAGGAAAATACTTAGAACATTCAAGGGTATTTTACTTTAAACATGGAGATCCTAAAGTGTACTTTTCAAGTGCAGATTGGATGACAAGAAACCTAGATAGAAGAATTGAGATCTTAACACCAGTATTTGATAGAAAAATTGGAAAGTATTTAGAATACTACTTAAGACTTCAATTAAAAGATAATGTTCAAGCAAGAGAGCTTAGAGTTGATGGTGAGTATTATTCAGTAGAAGATGAGGAAAAGGAGTTTAACTCACAAGAGGTGATGGAAAAACTCTATAGTCAAGCTTATAAAAAACATTCTGGAAATGATTTTATCATTGAAAAGATGGAGGAACTTTTATAGTAGAGTAGGAAAATCCTACTCTACTTTATTGAGGAATTTCTCCATCAACACAAGGGTGACCGTTATTATCAGTTTTAAACTGTGAAAGTTCTTCGTTTAATGAACAAGCGATTTTAGAAAGCTTGTCAAGGTCTGATGTTATTACATCGATTTTTTCAACGTTTTCCTTTGATAGAAGATCAATATCATTGATTTTGGTAATAATCTTTTCTGCACTTTTTGTAGACTGCTCTACTGCTGTTACGGTGTTTTCCATATTTTTAGTAGTTTTATCCATAATAGAGACAGAACTATTAATCTGCTCTTCTACTTCATTGGAAGTACCTGAAAGCTTATCAATTTTTTCCATGTTTACATTGATTTCTGTAGTAATATCGGTGATCGATTGAACAACAACATTTATAGTTGCATTTATTTCTGTAAGACTCTTTTGTGTTCTTTCAGCAAGTTTTCTAACTTCATCAGCAACAACAGCGAAACCACGACCATGTTCACCTGCACGAGCTGCTTCAATAGCTGCATTTAATGCTAAAAGGTTAGTCTGTTCTGCAATGTCACTAATAACAATAAGAACTTCTTTAGTTTGTTCTGTATCTTGCCCAAGTTGATTTAATTTCTCTGCTAATTCATTTTGGCTCTCTACGCTGCTACTTATCTCTTGAGCCATCTCTGCTATAGAGTGCTTCGCATCACTTAAAGATTTATTGGCTGCAAGAATCTCTTCTTGAACAATTAGGCTCTCTTCAATAGAAGTTTTTAAAACTTGTTGAATGTCAGAACTCTCTTTTCGTGCTTCATTTGAAAGGGTAGATCCATTTTCTATTTTTTCATGCATTTGCTTTGAACTATTTTCAATTTGAAAAGCAAATGCACCATTTTGTTCAGAAGTTGTTTTAGCAGAATCAATAGCATCTTTTGTTACCAATAAAAGCTGATTAAAATCATCAATAATATGTTTTATCTCATCTTTTCCATTGTAAACAATCTGTTTTGTTAGATCTTTCTCTCTAATAACTTGAGAAATAGTTCTACTGAAAATACTTAGAGATCTTTTGATTGACGCTGGAATTAAAAAACCAAAAAGACTTAAAGCGACAAAACTAAAAATCCCCATGGCAATAAAAAACTTTTTAATAAAAGCAAGATCTGACTCAAAAAGATTCATTTGAGTATTTAAACTTTTATTTGAATATGTTTTTAAAGATACAAGCTCTTTACTCATTTTATCTGTTACTGATTGAAATCCTGAAAGAGCGTCTGTTCTGTCTTCATCTTCAGCTTCAGGATCTGCAAACTCTTCTATAAGACCTTGTCCCATTATATTCATGCTCTTAAGTCTTGCAGAGATGTTTTTTACAATTTTTTCAAGTTCTGTAGATTTGAATTTTTTTGCTAATTTTCCCAGTTCAATAGCTTTTTTTTCTATTGATTTATACTCTTTTTTTAGAGTCTCTAGTTCTTTATCTGATAGTTCAGATCTTACAGAGGCTTTGGCAAAAATCTGACTTTTAAATTCGTTGACATCTGCCCCAATAGCACTGGATATTTCAATAACCTTTATCTCTTGTACTCTTAAGCTTTGAAAGCTCGAATTTACATTTGAAAGTGTGATATTACTATGTACAATTGCCCCACCAAGATAGATTAAACTGAATACCACAAGGACAATAACTCTCGTTTGGATGGTAAACTTTGAGAGTAGATTAATCATAATAATTTCCTTTTTTATTTACTCTACCCAAAAGGGTAGAGTAGTTTTTAGAATAGTAGATTAAATAAGAAATATGTATTTTCTACTTTATCAACTGTTTGTGTTGAACCTGTAGCTGGAGTTAATGTGCTAATTTCCATAGGTGTGCCATGATAGTTTCCACTGTTTGTATAGTCATAGTCAATAGAAGTCATACCAATTCTTAAGTGTGAATATCTATTGATTTCATTGATGATATACATTTCACTAGCAGTACCTCTCGCTGCTAATTTATTCATAGGATCATTTGCACCCCAAGAGAAATTAACCCAGTTTTTATCACCTTTGTTGTATTCGTAACCAATTTTTACTTTGTTTGCAAAAGGAAGTGTATATCTTAATCCTGCCCAAATAGCTGAACCAGATTTTTCATCTGTACTCACAGAGTTGGCACCTGTCGTATCAGTACCTAAAAGTCCAAGGTTCATACCTTCACCTGCTCCAATTGTTCCATCATTATCTCTATCCATAGGCATAAAAGCTACCTTACCATTAGGCTTTACTGTACTCATGCCATAGTGTGTGAAGAAATCTAGACCACTTCCACCCATATTTGTAAATTCAGCCATTACACCTTGAATTGTGATATCACCTAGAACCTTACTATACCCATTACTTGTAACCATTTCTGGAACATCTTTAGCAACAACGTGTCCGACTTGGAAAAGACTGTTGTCAACTCCAGGAATTGCAGCATCAAAGAAGAAACCGCTCATGACATTATCTGGAACTGTCTCTTTTACACCTGTATAAGGGTTTGGTGATTGTCTATTTGTATTATGTTCTTGGTAACCTTTACCATAAACAAGTCTAAATGCATTCCCTTTATTTTTTGTTAGGTTTTGTAACACAGTTGTTAATACGATGCCATCTGTAGCACCATCAAATGCTAATGCAGAGTATGTTGATTTTCTTACTGTATTATCTTTGAATTGATGTGAAGGACCATCAGAAGAAGGCTGTCTACCCATTGTTAATACTACAGGAACCTTACCTTTTGCTAAAGTCCAATCTACATATGCTCTTTCAACAAAAAAAGTTGAGTTACTTGGTACTCTTCCTTGTTTTGGATCCATGCTTTGTTGACCATTTGGATTTTGATCTGCCCAATATTTATACATTGAGACTCTACCATTAAACTTCATTCTATCATCGATTTGAGATTTAAGGTTTAGGCTAAACTTTGTAGACCAAATATTGCTATCAGAGAAACTAGTTCCATCAGCCATAGTTTGTTTAAAACCATCCATTCTTTGTCTAAAACCTAGACCAAAGCTAATTTTATTCATTAGAACTTGTGTTTCAATTGTCTCTAGTCTTTCATCTAGTTCATCCACACTTCCTGCCAACTCTTCAACCTCATCATTTGCCATAGCTATAGTAGAAGCTAAAACAATTGATAAACCTCCTAATAATAATTTTTTACTAATATTGTTCATTTTGTATCCCTTGAAATTTCAATTATAAACCAGCAGCTGCAGGTGAGTCTGAATCAGCGGCATGTGATATTAAGTATTTTTTTAGAGCTTGTTTATCTCCATCACTAAGAGTATCAATGCCAAGTTTTTTCATTTTTCTCTTTTTTTTGAAAACTCTTTCCCATTGTTTAATTGCTTTTGAACCAGCAGCAATTCCTAGATCTTTTGCAATGTCTGCCCCAGATTTTGCTTCAAGTGAGGCAAAAGATACAAGCAAAAGAAATATGATGAATTTTAATTTCATTTTTATCCCTTATTTTTTTAAGCAAGATGTTAGCAAAGAGGTGATTAAATATTGTTATCTAAGGGTTTATAAAAGTTTATAGTATAATTAATTATTATACAAGCTACTCAGAACCGCTGGTCAGTAAAAGATCTTTGAAATTTAAAATAAAAAGTGAGATTTTCAAATGGGATTAATAAAATTTAAAAGTTTTTTTCCAAAAATTGAAAAAAATACATATATTTCTCCAGGTGCAGATGTAATTGGAAGATGTGAAATTGGTGAAGATAGTTCAATTTGGTTTGGAACAATTATACGAGCAGACGTTCATTTTATCAAGATTGGAAAGCGGACTTCTATACAAGATGGAAGTATGATTCATGTTACCCATTATAAAAAAGCTGATATGAGTGATGGCAACCCTACAATTATAGGAGATGATGTGACAGTTGGTCATAAGGTTATGCTTCATGGATGTGAAATTGAAAATGGCTGTCTTATTGGTATGAGTGCTACAATCTTAGATGGTGCAGTTATTGGAAAGGAATCTATTGTTGGAGCTGGAAGTTTAGTCACTAAGGGAAAAAAGTTTCCGCCTAGATCCTTAATTATGGGAAGTCCAGCAAAGGTAGTTAGGGAACTTACTGAAGAAGAGGTTGAAGAGCTTTATAGATCTGCAAAAAGATATGTGGGGTTTAAAAATGACTATCTTTATCCAGAAAGAGACTATAATACCGTCAAAATAAATGAAGGTATAAATATGGAAAAATTTGAAAATGTGTCGGTTGTGAAAGCAGCTAATGTATATTTTGATGGTAATGTAACAAGTAGAACTATTGAGTTTGAAAATGGTGAGAAAAAAACTCTTGGAATCATGATGCCAGGAGAGTATGAGTTTGGAACAGAGAAAAAAGAGATTATGGAGATCTTAGCTGGAGATCTTGAAATTTTACTTCCTAATGAAGATTCATGGAAGCCTGTTAAAGGTGGAGAAAGCTTTGAGGTTCCTGCCAATTCTAAGTTTGGAATCAAAATTAAAACAATTACAGATTATTGTTGTAGTTATATAGATTAAAAAGCAGGATTTTCCTCCTGCTATTTTTAAAGATGAGTTACAAATCTAAGTTTATTTTACTTTTTGTTTTTTTTGGGATTATTGTTGTCTCAACTTCTTCTGTGATATCTTATAACATTGTAAAGAACACTATAGAAACTGATTTTAAAGAGAATGTAAAAAACATTGCTACATTAAAACAGAATCTTTTTACCCAAGTTGTTAGTAAGAAGATGGACCTTGTTAATAATCTTGCTAATGATGAAAAAATTTTAAAGTTTTTTCAAGATGGAAGTGAAAGGGAGTATCTAAAAGATCTTATGAAAACCTTAGAAAAAGGGGATAAAGATCTTTACGATATTAAAACTTTTAAGAGTAAAAATTCTGATTTAGAAAGTAACTCTTTAAGACTCTCTACTTTAAAAAAAAAAGATGAAAAATATCTTTTTTCAATTATTAAAAATGTGAAAGATATTGGAATTATAAAAGCCAGAATAGACTTTGGTGGATTATTTCATCTTTTTGAAAAAACCTCATCTGTGAATCTTTTTATGGTGAATCAAGAAGGAAAATTCATTATTTATAAAGATGAACCTAACTTAGATAAAAAAAGGGATCTTTTCAAAGAGTTTAAGGAAGAAGCAGAAGATATTTTGTTTGCTGATATTTATATTGCCTCAAATCTCTATGTTCAAAAAGTTGCGGTTGGCGAAGATATTGAATTTTTTATAATCCTAAAACTTAACGATGAACTTATTAATGAGAAGAAAGAGAATATTTTTAAACTGTATCTTCTACTAGTCTTAGGTGTAGTTCTTATCTCTATTCCTTTTGCCTATGTATTTTCAATTGTTCCTGATAGGTTAAATAGTCAGCTAGAAGATCTTAATGCTTCTTTAGAAAAAAGGGTAGAAGAAGAAGTTTCTGCCAATAGAGCAAAAGATCAAATTATGTTTCAACAGTCAAAAAATGCTTCTATGGGTGAGATGATTAGTATGATTGCCCATCAATGGAGACAACC
>JAOXRY010000262.1 GCA_025800305.1 Campylobacterales bacterium
AATTGCTTCACCTCTTTCAATTTGCGTCTTTTGTCTTCCGTTGTTTCGCTCTAATGGATCTGTACTTCAAAGTAACCTACACCATGCGGTACTTGAGCGTGCAGCGATCCACGGTTCAGCTTGACTGAGCCAGTTTTGTCATGCAATCGAAGTCAACTTGAAGCTGAAGCGAGAGTTAGCAACCATTAGCTTTCTCTTTCGATTCCGTCAATCCAACTTGTTGCAGAGCCGCTTCTTTTAGCAACGTAAACACACTGAGTACATCTATTTAGCCATTGTAACGTGCATCTATTAACCGAACGTGCCTTAATCTCAAGGCTTGAATGGGTAATTGGAAAACAGTGTTTACTAATCTCATCAGAAAGAATCATCATTAAAGCAAAGAAAAGATCTTTTTTACTTTTAAAGTGTTTATAAACTGTAGCTTTTGAGACATTTGCATTTTCTGCTATAACATTCATATTACTAGCCTCATATCCTTTTTTATAGAACTCTTGTACAGATGCTTGGATAATCGCTTCTCTTTTTTCTTGGTTGAGATCTCTATTTCTTGTTTTTATTTTCTATCCTTATTATTAACTAGAAATGATTATATCAAAAAAAGTTAAAATAAACTATACGGTTTAGTTCACTTTAAGGATATTTAAACTAAACTTCTAAGTATAGTTTAAATAAAGGATGAAAAATGACAGCATTAATCACAGGTGCAAGTTCAGGAATTGGAAAAGAGTTAGCATATATTCATGGAGAAAAAGGTGGGGACCTTATTCTTGTTGCAAGAAGTAAGGAAAAACTGGAAGATTTAAAAAGAGATCTTGAAAAAAAATATTCTAATAAAGTAACCATTATTGTAAAAGATCTTAGTATTGTAGGTTCTGCTAAAGAGCTTTATGATGAGGTGAAAGATCTTGGAATTGATGTTGATTATCTAATTAACAATGCAGGGTTTGGTCTTGGTGGAAAGTTTCATCAACTATCCTTAGAAAGACAGCAAGAGATGATGAATTTAAATATGTTTGCATTAACAGAGCTTACTCATATGTTTTTACAAGACTTTACAAAAAGAAATAGTGGAAAGATCTTAAATGTTTCTTCTACAGCTAGTTTTATGCCTGGACCACTACAAGCTGTTTATTTTGCTTCAAAATCTTATGTTCAGTTTTTAAGTAATGCACTCTCAGAAGAGTTAATTGATACCAATATAACTGTTACTAATCTTATGCCTTCAGCAACAGAAACAGAATTTGCCAAAGTTTCAGGGATGGAGAAGACAGAGCTATTTAGTAAAATGGCTACAGCAAAAGATGTTGCATTAGATGGTTATAACGGAATGTTAGAAGGAAAACTAGATGTTCTTTCAGGACTTCAATTTTCTCAAAAACTACTAAAAACTTTTATGGCGTTTATTCCTAAAAAAATTCTATTAAAAGAAGTTAGAAAAATGCAAGAGAGTAAATAAGAAATAAAATGAAAAAAGCACTAATAGTTGGAGCAACAGGAATGGTTGGTGGAATAATCTTAAAAGAGGCTCTTGAAAATGAAGAGTTTGAAAAAGTTGTTTCCATATCAAGAAGACCTAGTGGTTGTAAAAATGAAAAGTTAGAAGAGATTATCCATGATGATTATCTTGATTATTCAGAAATAGAAGATTGTTTTAAAGATATTGATGTTGGATACTTCTGTATTGGTGTTTACACAGGAGCAGTAAAAAGAGAGGAGTTTAGAAAGATAACAGTGGACTTTACAAAAGTCTTTGCAGATATTTTAAAAAAGAACTCCCCTGATGCTTCTTTTATTTTTTTAAGTGGACAAGGTGCTGATAGATCTGAAAAAAGCAAGATGATGTTTGCTAAAGATAAAGGGATTGGTGAAAATTATCTAATCAATAAAAACTTTAAGAGTTTGGCTATTTTTAGACCAGGGTATATCTATCCAGTGATACCTAGAGAAGAACCTAACTTTTCTTATAAGATCTTTAGAAAAATCTATCCATTTTTAAATTTGGTAGTTCCTAATGCTTCTGTTGCTTCAGAGCATTTGGCAAAGGTTATGATAGAAGTAGGGCTAAGAGGAGATGAGAAAGAGACCTTTGAAAATAGAGATATTAGAGAATATAGAGTATGAAAAAGTCTCTTCTATTTTTTCTTTTAGCTTTTGTTTTAACTACAACTTCTTGTACAACAAAGGAAAACCCAACTATAAAAAATAACGAAGCTGTCATTTTAATCCACGGTTTTGGAAGATCTGAGACTTCCATGTGGTATTTTAAAAACAAACTTGAAGAGGCTGGATATGGTGTAAAAACTGTTGGTTATAGCTCTTTAAACCAAGATATGGACGGAATTAAAAAAGAGGTATATACAGATATTGATAGTCAAGATCTGTCAAATTATAAGAAAGTTCACTTTGTAGGGCACTCTCTTGGTGGGCTTTTGGTTCGTTCATATCTAGGAGAGAAGAAGATAGAGAATCTTGGAAATGTTGTGATTATGGGAAGTCCAAACAAAGGAACTCCTGCTGTTGATGTTTTTAAAAATAAGTGGTGGTTTTCTCTTTTAGGACCTGCTGTTAAAGAACTTGGAACAAGTGGAACCAAGTTTTTGACCTCTTTAAAAAAACCATACTATAATCTTGGAGCTATAGCTGGAGATAGTGAAATTGAGTCTTATGAATATGTTTTAAAAGGAGCAGATGATGGTCTTGTTACTGTTGAGTCTGCAAAAGTTGAAGGAATGAGAGATTTTATTGTCTTAGACTCAAGTCATACCATGATGAGATACAATAAAAGTGTAATTAAACAGACTATCTATTTTCTTAAAAAAGGGAAGTTTTTAAAGAACTCTTAAATTATGAAAGTAATTATCAGTTTCATTTTGGTATATTTCCAAAAAAACTAGGAGTTTATTATGGGCAAGAAAAACTTTACTGCTGAAATCGAACACTATTTTGTTATTGAAGAATTTGAAGATGGCTGGGATATTGATATTGAACATTATGATAGTGTTTATGAAGACAAGCTACTTGACTACTGTATGGAAGTTCTTTTTATTCCAGAAGAGAAGATAAAAGAACTTTCTATGACAAATATAGGAATGGAGATCTTTTTGGAAGATCTTGACTATGATGATATTACAGATGATTGGTATGCTGAACTTATGAGTGTGTCTAAGAAGATCTAATCTTCTATAAAAACAATTCCTTGGGCATACTGGGCAGAAACAGTTTTGCCCCACTGAGAATAGATCTCTAAATCTTTTTTAGAGATCTTAAAAAAAGTAGCAATTTTATCGATAGCTCTATGTTCAAATTTGTGAAATTTATCATCAGAATGAACAAGAATTAGTAGCTCTAAAAGAACAATCTTTTGGCTTTTTTGAGAGTGAAACTCTTGTAAAACATCTTCATAATTAAAGTCATCTAGATTAGGCTTGATATTGTCAATTCCCATTTCAGCACAATACTCTTCTATAATCTCTTGTTCCTCTTTTTCATACTCACCATCGATATTTGCAATATAGTGGGCTAGTTTTAGAAAAGCGAATTTTTCAGATGTTTGTAGTTTCATTAAAAGCATAGATAACCTTTATATATACTCTATTAGACCTCTTAAGTCTTTTTCATCAATAGTAATATTAGCCTGTTCTCTAAGAACAGGCTTTCCACAAAAAGCAACTTTTTTAGCTGCATATGGAAACATCGAAGCGTCGTTAGCCCCATCACCACAAGCAATTGTGTTTTCGATAGAAACATTTAGCAGTTGTTGTATTCTTTGAATCATGTCTCCTTTAGAGTAACCAAACATCATATCTCCACCAACCTTACCTGTTAAGATCCCATCTTTGTGTTGAAATCTATTGGAAAAGTCACCATCAACACCAAGGATTTTTCCGTGGTAGCTTGTTGCTTCTCTAAAACCACCTGAGAAGATGATTACTTTGTAGCCTTTCTCTTTTAGAGCTTTTACAGTTTCAACCGCTCCTGGCATTAAAGGAAGACTTTCACAGATCTTTACAACATCTTCGTATTTTACGCCTTGAAGTTTAGAAGCTCTCATTGTTAGAGAATCAAAAAAATCCATCTCTCCGGCCATTGCTAGATCTGTTATTTTTCCTATCTCTTCTTTTTTCCCAACTTGGGCTGCGATTTCATCGATTGTTTCACCATCCATTAAAGTCGAGTCAAAATCAAATACACATAGTTTATTCATTATTATTGTTTCCTAAGAGTTTATAAGTTTGTTTAAAACCAGAATCTTCCACCAGCAAAGAAAGAAGTGTCAGTTTCTGATTTTGGATGAACATCAATTTCAGGGGCAACTTCCATGAAAACATCAAAAGGTGTCTTTTTGAAAATATATGTCACACCAAAAGGGATTCTAAATCCGTATTTATTCTCTACGTCTTCTTGTCCATCTTTTTGTAACATATTGATATGTCTCATGCCAAAACCGTAGTAGATTGAGACTGCTGGATTATCAAAGTATGTGTGGTTGTGAAGAATATAGTTGAGATTTATATATTCGTACTCTGTATCTTTTCCGTACATTCCTGTAATGGCAGTTTTTTTAGAAAGAAAACCTTTAAAAGTTACTCCCGTTTCATCTCCAGAGACAATCCCCATGGCAAATTTTCCTGCTGGTAGGTAGTATTTTTTTTGTACATATCTCTTTTGAGGAAATCCAAAAAGAGTAACGGCTAATAAAGTTATAATAAGAATCATTTTAAACATGGATATAAGTGTATTTTAAATTGGCTTAAAATAAATTATTTAGCTATTTGAAATATCATAATATTTATGGAAAAACCTAATAAAATTTCTGCTTTAATATTTTAGTTTGTATCATAAAAATATCTAGAAAAATTATAGAAAAAATTTCAAGATAGTTTTATAATTAATGGGTATAATTTTGAGAAATAGAATAACCATTCATATTAAAACAATTTTTAGGGAGAAAAAATGTCATTAAAGGTTAAAGTTGTAGCAATAGTTTCAGCAATGGTTCTTGTCTTAACAGTTTTTATGTCTCTAGAAGGATATTTGGGTTTAAAGAAGGATATTTATGAGAAAATTGACGTGTCTTTACAATCTACTTTGGATATAGAAGCTGGAAAAATAGATAAGTTTATTGGTGAGAAAAAAATTGCAATCAAAGCACTAGCAAATATTTTAGAAGAGGTAGAGCTAAAAAAAGATATCCATTTGAAGCATATGAAAGCAACACAGAAAGCTATGGGGGTTTATGGTGTTTTTTCAAGTTTTAGTAGTGGTGAATATTTTGATACTTCTGGCTGGACTCCAGATGAAGGCTATGATGTTCACAGTAAACCTTGGTATATACTTCCTATGAAAGATAATAAAGTACATATTATTGGACCGGATACATATAAAGATATGAGTGGAAAAGAAGTAGCTTATATCTCTATAGGAACAAGTATTTCAAAAAATGGAGAAAAAATAGGAGTAATTTCCAGTGAAGTTAGGACAAAACAGATGGATGAGGCTATTCTTAGTGTAAAAATCTTAGATAGTGGATATCTTTATATGTTAGATAAAGATAAGAATATGGCAATTCATAAAAATAAGAAAATAATAGGTAAAAAGCTTTCAGATTTAGGACTAGACAAACTATATAAAGGTGTTACAACAAGTAAATCTGGAAAAATAGAGTATACATTTAAAGGAACTGATAAACTAGCATACTTTAAGACACTGGAAGAATCACCTTATATACTAGTCGCTGTTGTATCAAAAGATGAAGCTTTAAACGAGTTAGATGTGTTACTTTTTGAATTTATTCTAACAGGAGTGTTAGCTTTATTAATTTCCCTTGGAATCACCTATTTTGTTATTAACAAATCATTAAAACCTTTAGAAAATTTAAAAGATAAAGTTGTTGATTTAGCGGAAGGGGAAGGAGATCTAACACAGGAATTAGAGGTTGTTTCTTCAGACGAGATAGGAACAACAGCTTTTGAGTTTAATAAATTTATTGGAAAAACAAAACAGATTATCCAAAATTCAAAACAGCTTAGTGGGGAGAACTCTTCTATTTCTCAAGAACTTTCAGCAACTGCAAATAGTGCAGGTCAACAAGCTGAAGAGACCAATAGACGTATAGAGGTTGTTACTCAAGAAAGTGAATCTGTTAAAGAAGGACTTCAACAATCTATTGATAGTTCATATCAAACAAAAGAGGGATTATCTGAGGTTTCAGACAACATTACAGAAGCAAAGAAAAATGTTGAAGAACTGACTTCAAATGTTGAACAAAGTGTAAAAAAAGAGTTTGAAATTGCCAATCAGTTGAATGAGCTTTCTGTCCAAGCTGGTGAAGTTAAACAAGTTCTTGTAGTAATATCGGATATTGCTGAACAAACAAATCTACTGGCTTTAAATGCAGCAATTGAAGCAGCAAGAGCAGGAGAACATGGACGTGGATTTGCTGTTGTTGCTGATGAAGTAAGAAAGTTAGCAGAGAGAACACAAAAAAGTTTAACAGAGATTAATTCTACAATTAGT
>JAOXRY010000290.1 GCA_025800305.1 Campylobacterales bacterium
AGCAGTTGTTACAATTATAGGAACTTCATTATCTATTTTTCTAATCTCTTCTGACATAGAAAGTCCTGACATTCTTGGCATAAGAACATCTGTAATAATAATATTTGGTTGAAATTCTTTAAATCTTTCTAGACCTTCTAGTCCATCAACACAAACTTCTACTTTTTCATACCTTCTTTTTAAAAGTTTCTCTATATTTTCTCTAATATCAGGATCATCTTCAACATAGAGAACTTTTGTTTGGTAATCTTTTTCTATTTTAACCATGTTATTTATATATTATTTTAATTCCATCTTGTTCTATGATTGTGTTGTACTTCAGTCCTTTTTTCATATATAAAACAACTCTATACCAACCTTCATGTCTTCCTACAGCAACTTTTTTTAAATACTCATTATTAAAATTTTTCGTAAAATTTTTAACTCCACTTAATCTATTAAAATCAAAAACAATTCTTGTAGGGTTCTTAAGTGTCATCTCCCTTCTAATTTCATCTTCTGTGTAAATTTTTGCATAGTTATTATTGTAGTCAATTGACAGAAACTTCATATTTTTTAGCGGAATTTTATTTATTTTTGAATCAGGGGAGATATCTACAAGAGGAAGAACAACAGGGTCATTTGAGACCCCTTCTCCATTTATAATACTAGCTATCTCTTTTCCTGTTAGCATCTTTTCTAGTTCTAATGCAACCCAACCTTTTTCATCTTCTTTAACTGTTACTTTATTTTCTTTTAAGAAGTCATACATCTCTTTATTGTTTACAAGACTAGCCCATCCAAGAGGAGAAAAAGTGTTTTCATTTTTTAGTATTGTCTTATCTTTATTAATCATTGCTTTAGCTGTACTATTCTCTTTTAGTAAAATTGCCCAATTTACCATTGAGATATTCTCCTCAACATAGTCAAGTTCCGCACCACTTTTTATTAAACTTTTTGCCAGTTCTGTATTTTTTGTTTTTATAGTGTAAAGAAGTACAGGTATCTGATTCTTCATCATCACATTAGGATTTGCATTGTTAGAAAGTAATTGATTTCCTACCCTATTAAAATTCCCATTATTTAAGGCTTTGATTGCACTATTTGCTAAAGGTGTATTAGACTCATCATTTCCATCAACATTAGCTCCATTTTTAATTAGAACCATTGCTGTTTCACTATCTTCATTATCTATAGCAGTTGTTAAAAGTCCATATCCTTCAGGAGTTGTTTCATTTGCATTGGCTCCTTTTTTCAAGAGTTTAGATACCATAGTTGTATCTTTATTTGCTACAGCAACACTTATTGGGGAGTTTCCTTGAGAATTTTTTTGATTTACATCAGCACCGTCTTCTAAAAGAGAATTAATCTTAGTATTTAAAGTTAAATAATTGTTCTTTTCATTTTGAGAGCCACCATTTTTTAAATTGTTGCCAGTGTAGTAAAACTCAATAATGCTATTTAAAAGTTCATCTCCAAGATCTTTAGGAGTCTTTGCTATTTCTATAGGAGCTGTCTCTTCAGCTGGTTGTTCTTGTATTTTTTCTTCTTGGATTATTTCGTGTTGTGGTTCATCATTGGCTGGAACTTTTGGTGATGAACTACATCCTGTAAGTAGTATAAGAGTTGTCAAAAAAATTATAGTTATTAATTTCATGTTATATCCTTTAGTATTATTAATATGCCATAAGAATGTTTCTATTTTGCTGAATGATCAGCAAAAATGTATTTATTAATAAGGGCTAAATCTTTGTGTCCAGCATGAAAGTCATCTATTCTTTCGTACTCTTTTCCCCAGTTTGTATCTTCATGGGATTTCTTTTTATCATCTTCTTCTTGAATCTCTTGTTCTTCTTTATCTACAGCTGTTAACATTAGCTGTTCTAAAGCAAAATTTTTTGCCTTACTGTCAAAGGGAGTAATGTCATAAATTCTCTTCCAATCTTGGTGGCTTTTGGCATGTTTTCTCATGTTTATAAGTGCATTACTAGAGATCTCTGTACCGTAAGAACTAAGTTGATATACATTGATCCAGTCATCTAAGTTATTAGAATTCTCTCCTACCTTATTTACAGCAATTTTTAATATTTCTTCATCTTTTTCTGATTCAAAAAGATTGATCCAGTCTTCACTAGAAGATGTTAATCCTTTTATGCTTTCTAGGGAAAAAGGTCTAATATCTTCATTCTCTTTTGCCATTTTATAAATAGACATCCACATATCAAGATTTTTGATTCTTCCAAAATAGATTGATATTATTTGATCTCTTTTAAAGTAGTAGTTATTATA
Organism: Campylobacterales bacterium; assembly: GCA_025800305.1. Lineage (GTDB taxonomy): Bacteria > Campylobacterota > Campylobacteria > Campylobacterales > SZUA-545 > JAOXRY01. The sequence continues at coordinate 2,269 of JAOXRY010000290.1, forward strand.
AATATCAATTGCCAAGTCCATTGTAAGCTTTTCAGGATTTTCTGCAATATCATCAAAAAGCTGATTAACTTCATTCATCTTAGAACGGCTAAGTTCTTCTATTTTCCTCTCTTCTTTTGATAAGTCAGACATCTTTTACCTTTTAAAACGTCCTGTTTTCAGCTCGATAAACAAAGCCAAGAACTTCTGCAATAGCTTCATGAAGTTCTACAGGTATCTCTTGTCCTATATCGACAATACGGTAAAGTTCTCTAGCAAGAGGTGGCTCTTCATAAATAAACACATTATTTTCTCTTGCGATCTCTTTGATTCTTTGGGCAAGGTGATCGACTCCTTTTGCTACACATCTAGGAACATCCTCTTTCTCTCTATCGTAACGAAGAGCAACAGCATAATGTTCAGGATTGGTAATTACAACATCAGCTTCTGGAATATCACTCATCATTCTATTGCTACTCATCTCTTGTTGTAGTCTTCTAATTCTAGCTTTGACCTCTGGATTACCTTCAACATTTTTATATTCATCTTTAAGATCTTGTTTACTCATTCTTAGTTTTTTAAAGTATTGGTATCGAACAATGACAAGATCTATTACTGCAAAAACTAAAAATACAATTAACATTACACCAGCTAGAAAAATAGCTTTTTCTATAAGCCAATCTATCTGATCTCCCATAGGAAACAGAGTAACAGTAGGAAGCTCTTCAATAAACATTAAAAAAACGTAACTTCCAGTAAAAAATGCAACACTAACCTTAGCAGTTATTTTTACCATTTCAATGAGTTTTTGCATAGAAAAAAGATTTTTTAATCCTTTAATGGGATCTATTTTTTTTATATCTGGTTTAAGAGGTTTGGTAGTGAATAAAAATCCAAACTGTGCTAAGTATCCAATAGCTCCAGCAATGGCAACTGCAATCGCCAAAGGAATCACAGCAATGGTGGCTTCCATAAAAGATGTTGTTGCAATAGAGGAAAGGTTTTCTTCTGTAATTGGTTTTCCAAAAAATGAATAATAATAGGGAAAAAGATTGGCAACTCTCTCAAGGACAAAACCTAAAATAGCGATAATGGTTATTGTTGCTACAGTTAAGGCAAAAAAACCTGCCATATCCTGAGACTTAGGGACATCACCGTCCTTTTTGGCATCATCTAACTTTTTGGAGGTGGGCTCTTCGGTTTTCTCTTGATCATCAGCCATCTATAACTCTTTTAAGTGCTCTGCAATACATTTTGCACCATTTGGTTCTATGAATTCTCCCAGCTTTTTTGAGATCTTTTCTTTATCTTGAAGAATAAACTCTTTTATCTCTTCAAGATCTATCTCCTCTTTTCTATACAGCTTACAAAGCTCTTTATCTTTTAGTTGTTTTCCATTGTAATACTGATGATCTCCTGCTGCATATGGGTAGGGAATAAATATGGAAGGAATCATATTTCCTGTAAGTTCAAAAAGTGTCCCTGCCCCACTTCTGGCTATGGCACAATCAGCACTTTTAATCTTCTCTAAAATATTTTTATCAAAGTCAAAAAGATCTGCTTCAATACTTTTCTCTTTGTAGATCTTTTCAACTCTTTCTAGATCTCTTTTTCCTGCTTGATGGATTATTTTGATATTCTTCTCTTGTAGAAAATCTGCTAGATCTATAGCAAGATCGTTTATATCTTTTGCTCCTTGGGAACCTCCAAGAAAGATAATTGTTTTGGTCTCTTTTCTAATTCTAGCTGTTTGAAAAAATTCATCTTTTATTGGGTAGTTTTTACATTTGCTGTTTTCATCGTATGAGGAGAAAAACTCTTTGGCATGAGGTTTTAAGATCTTATTTAAAGAACCAGTTACTGCATTTTGTTCGTGGATAAATAGATTAGTTTTAGAAATAAGTGTAGCGATGCTACAAGGTGCAGCAGAGTAGCCACCAACGCTAAGAACAGATCTTACTTGATACTTTTTTAGAATCTTTTTAGATTTCAAACTAAGTGAGAGGATGTTTAAAAGGCTTTTGATTTTTCCAAAAACTCCTTTATTCATTACTCCATAGCTTGGAAGAAAGAAACACTTTTCAAAACCATCATCATTTTCAAACCAAGCCCTGTCTTGTCCGTTGGAAGAACCAATAAAAATAGGTTTTATTTCTTGCTTATTTAGTTCATCCTTTACAGCGTTAGCAATGGCTAAATGACCACCTGTCCCTCCTCCAGTTATTACTATCAATATTTCACCTTCTTACTTATCATGATAATCATCCCAATTGCTACACACATTGCAAGTAAGGAACTTCCTCCATAGCTTACAAAAGGTACAGCAATACCCTTTAAAGGGATTAAACCAACAACCCCAAGGGCATTGATTAAAAACTGTGAAGAGAGCATAATAGCTATCCCTATGGCAAAAAGATAGTAAATATGGTTTGCACTTCTATTGGCTATTTTAAAAATTCTGTAGATAATAATTAAAAATACCAAGGAAAGAAGAATAATTCCCATTAATCCACCCTCTTCTGCTATTCCTGCTAGAACAAAGTCTGTGTGAACGTCACTAAGGTATCCTAGTTTGATAATGCCACTTCCAATACCTGTTCCACTGATTCCACCATTATAGAAAGCTTTTAAAGATTGTGCAACTTGATAGGCTGGATCTACAGTCTCTCCGTCAATTCTTAGTCTATCTCTCATCCATCCTGGAAAAAATGTCAACAAAGTATCTTGGG
>JAOXRY010000292.1 GCA_025800305.1 Campylobacterales bacterium
ATTAACCACGTTTACTTTTAGAGTATAAGTTTCAGAAACAGAAGAACCTTGTTTTGCCATAAGAGAGATTGTTGCTTCTCCCTCTTTCTTTCCATAAAGAGTTCCTCCGTTGTCTACAGTTACAACAGAGGTATCGCTACTTGTCCATGTAACTGTTACTGGATTTGCTTCAGTTGATTGTAAATAGTTTCCTGAAATATCTGTTACTACTGATGTTAGCCTTAACGTTCCACCAAGGGTTACAACTGGTGTCATAGGAAAAACAGTTTTTACAGAAATAGGTCCACTTGAACCTGATGATACATTTTTAAATGCACTATCATCTGCTGTTCTCTCCTTGCTTAAACACCCGTTAAAGCTTATTATAAATGCCAATAATAGTAATGGTAGAAACACTTTTTTCAAGTTTTCATCCTTCTTATTTTCCATAGAATAGGGTTTTCCCTACGGGTTGTTAAACAAAAAATGTTCCTTTTTCTAATTAATCCCCTAACCAGATTGAGAAAAAGAAGAGTTCTTCTCTTTTTAGAAGGAATATATCTTGCTTAAAAAAAGTGACGAATTTATATAATATGGAATATGGATGATCTCACTACTAGATCTTAAAAGTGCTTCACTAGAGCCACAACCTTCAATTCAAAAGTCAGGCTCTGATAAAGAATTGGCAAACTCATTTACCGATCTTTTAGAGTCCAATGGACAAAAAGAAGACCCTACTCTAAACCTTTTAGAGCCACAAGAACAAATAGATATTAAAAGTCTTGTAATAGCTAAGAAGGTTAAAGGGGAAGAAAACCTTGATTTAAAAGTAGTTAAAGAAAGAATTGAGAATGAATTTAAAGCTTTAGGAGATAAAAAAGATCTACAAGCTTTAATCAAAATCGCAGATAGGTATGGTGTCTCAATAAAAGAATTAAAAATCACAAAAGAAGACAAAGTTGTCTTCACATACAACAATCAAAATGAAAAATCTCTTGAGGAGTTATTAACCAAAAAACCTGCCAATAATCCTCTTTTGAGAAAAACAGTATTAAATGAGCCAATTAAAGAGATTAAAACCTTAAAAGAAGCATTGGAAGTTAAGCAAGAGACACCAATGAAAGTTCTAAAAGTCACAACAAAAGAAAAAGAGCCAGAAGCAAAAGTCGAAAAACCTACAGATCTAAAGATAGAGAAAGAAGATCTTAAAAAAGAAGAACCTGTTAAAGATCTAAAAGTTGAAAGTAAAACAGAAGAGCCAAAAGTAAAGA
>JAOXRY010000297.1 GCA_025800305.1 Campylobacterales bacterium
GGCTTTAAATCTTTATAATAAACACCAAGATATTCATTTAATACTTTTAGATACTAATCTTCCTGACTCTGATGGATTTGATTTTGCAAAAAAAGTCAGAGAAAATGATAAGAAAATCCCTATTGTTTTGTTATCAAATAATGAAGAGGCTAGTTTTTTTAAAGAGGCGATGAAATTAAAACTTGTTGATTATCTGATAAAGCCTTTTTTTCTTGAAGAACTTTTTACTGTGGTTAGTGAGGCAGTAGAGCCTTTGAAGGAAAATAAAAATATTCAAATAAAAATTTGCCCAAATATCTCCTACAATAAATTCAAAAAGGTCTTAATCAAAGGAAAAGAGGAAATTAGACTTTCTAAATCGGAAATTGTCTGTTTAGAGCTTCTTTTAAAATCTAAAAATAAGATAGTATCAACAGAACTTTTGTATGAAAAGCTTTATGATTTTTACGATGGAAACGACACTTATATTAAAAACTTAATCTATAAAATTAGAAAAAAAATAGGGTGTTCTGTAATTAAAAATGTAAAAAAACTTGGTTATGTGTTAGTAGGAGAATAAATTAGTAAGGAAGCAGTTTTTTTGGAATAGCATATTCTAAGTTTGTATCTTCTAGCTCAAATGTAACTCCTGGACTTCCTGCACATCCACCAATTCCTTTACATTTGGCAAAACCAGCACAAGCACCAAGACCAGAGGTTGAATAGCCAATTCCTAAACACTCTCCACGACCAACACAGGTACTAGAACCAGTACAAACTCCTTTTCCTGTACAAGTTGCCTCTCCTCCACAATAACCTTTACCTTCACAATAGCCTTCACTTTTACAGATACTTTTTCCTTCACATGAAGAGGTATTTGTTTCTTTATTAAAAGTTAAAATACCATCACACTCTAAAGCTTCTCCTTTACAAGTAGAGGTTCCTTGGCAGATATTCTCTCCTTGACAGTAGCTTTTCCCTTGGCAAGTATCGTTGGCAGCATCATCAATATATTTAAATTTTGTACAAGTAGACTGACCATTACATTGGCTAATTCCAGAACAATAAGCATTAACATCAGATTTTTCAGTAGTTATTCCATAACAAGTAGCATCACCTTTGCAACCACCAACACCATCACAAGTTAATGCTACTTTAGTGCTACTACAACTTGATAGTAAGGAAATTAACAGTAGGAATAAAAACAAGAATATTTTTTTATACATGGATGTATTGTATCACTATTGTATAAAAAACTGCTGATTTATTAATGTATTTTTAAGAAAATAAAGAATATTATTTCATAATAGTAATTGAATTACTGGAGGATAATTTGAGTGTAAAACAAAAAATTCAAGATCTTAAAAAAGATCATATTATTGATATATCTGTTAATCATTTTATGAATAATGGTTATGAAAAAACCAAAATGAATGAGGTGGCAAAAGAAGCAGAGGTTTCAATAGGAACTATTTATGATTTTTTTGAGAATAAAGAAGGTGTTTTTAAAGCAGCATTGTTCAAGATGATTGATGTAAGTCATAATGTACTTGTTGGGATGATAAAAGAAATTAATGATCCACGAGAGAAACTCATTAAACAAGTTGAATACAAATTGGAGCAGATGAGGTGCCATAAAGATACAGTAAGTGAGCTTCTTAATTCCACTCCTTGGTTCTTTTCTAAATTGGCGATGAGTGATCCTTTTGAAAAAATTATTAATGAAACAAGTAGCTATTTCCAAGAGCTAGATAAAATCCAGCCTTTAAGGAATAAAAACTTTAAGCAAATCGCTATGAACTTTAAGTTTTTCACAGAAAGTTATCTTATGCTTTCAATCAAAGAAAGTAAAGATATTGATGTGGATCCACAGTCTATAGTTGATGAATTTTTATATGGAGCGGTTAAATGATAAAACAAGGTGGAATTCTTAAAAAGACAACTTTTTTATTGGCTCTATCAATCTCTCTTTTTTCACAAGATCTAAGAGAATTGATAGAGATGGGGGAAAACAACGAGCTTTCCAAGGCGTACCAGTATAAGGCTAAAGCTGCAGATGATACATTGTCAGCAACTTATGCAGGGTATTTACCAAATTTTAAAGCAGGAATTTCAAGAATAAGTGCTGATAAAACAACAGCTGTTGAACCTGATTCTGTAACAACTACTTATATTACTGCAAGTGCTGTTATTTTTGATGGTTTTAAAAGAAAAAATCTTATTGGGGAGAAAAAAGCTTTAAGAAACTCTGCTAAGTATGACTACAGTCATTACAAAAAATCTCTAGCTTTAGATATTACAAAACTCTACTACTCTTTAATGAATATTAGAACTAGTATTAAAGCTACAGAAGCAAAGAAAAATGCTTTGAAAGAGGAGTTAGCAAGGTTAGAACAGTTTTATAAGGTTGGAAACATCACTCAAGATCAGCTGGAACAAATCCGTTCTGCATATCATCAAGCAGAGTATGACTTGATTATTGCTGATGTAAATGAAAATGAGATAAAAGAGTCTTTAGAATCTCTTGTTGGAACAGAGATTAGAGATCTTAAAAACAGCAAATTTTTCTTTATTCCTAGAAACGATGAAAATAGGGAAGATGTAAAATCATTGGAAGAAAAAATCAGATCTTTAGATCATCAAAGTGAACAACAAACATCAACTTACTATCCAACAGTAGCTGCTGAAATTGGAAAATATAACTATAACTACAGTGAGACTATTGCAGGTGCAGTTGATGAACAGACAAAAGTAACTCTAAATTTAAAGCTTTTAGAGTTTGACTTCTTTTCTAAATCAAAAGCAAAAGAAGCTATTACAGCCAATAAATTAGCACTAGAAAATCAGTTAGCCTATCAAAAAAGAACAATTAAAACAGACCAAAAAGTTGCTCTAAGTAAAGTTGATGCTGCTAAAAAGAAGATTGAATCTGCACAGCTTATGTCTAAGGCATCAAAGATTGCATTTACTTTAATTGATAAAAAAAGAAAGGTTGGTGTTGCAGATAATGTTGATTATCTAAACGCCTTAACAGATAAATTCAATGCAGAAGCACTGCTTGAGAGTTCAAAAAATGATTATCAAGTTGCAATTGCGGAGTTTTATTATCACATGGGAATTAATTTTAAGGAGAGATTACAATGAGAAAGATTTTATTAGTAACAGCACTTCTAACAGTAAACTTAATGGCAGAAAAGATCTATGCTATGTTTGATGTTGAAGCAAAACAAGAAGCAACATTATCATTAGAAGTTGGTGGTACTGTTCAAAAGTTAAATGTAGATATTGGAGATAGAGTAAAAAAAGGAGATGTTCTTCTTGTCTTAGAAAACTCTAAACAGAAACAAGCAAGAGATAAGGCTATGTATAACTACAAACATGCAAAAAGCTCTTTTGATAGATATAAAAAACTAAAAGGTGTTATTGATAAAGAGAAGTTTGAAAGTGTTGAGTTTAATAAAAACGTTGCGTATACAGATTATGAATCAGCAAAAATTGCATATGAAAAGACTTTTCTAAAAGCTCCTTTTGATGGTGTTATTAGTGATAGAATGATTGAAATTGGATCTAATGTTAATGCTGGACAAAGTACAAAATTAATCAAGCTAACAAATGATAGTGAAGTAAAACTTGTTATCTCGTTTGATGAAAAATATTGGAGAACTGTAAAAGTTGGAGATCCATTTCATTATAGAGTAGATGGTGATAAAACACAAAGAGAAGGTGTTGTATCTAAAATTTATCCGACAGTTAATCCAAAAAATAGAAAACTAAGTGGTGAGGTAATTACTAAAGGTATTTTACCTGGGCTATTTGGTGATGGTTATATAGAGAGTGAATAGGTAGAAAGGGAAAAATTAGATGTATAAATTCGCCATAGATAGACCGATAACGGTCTTAATGGGTGTATTGGCATTTATTATCTTTGGACTGATGTCCTATAAGACAATGCCAGTAAACCTATTTCCAAATGTTGATTTTCCAATCATAACAGTTCAAACTGTATATCATGGAGCAGATCCAGAGACGGTTGAGAGTAAGGTTACAGATAAGATTGAAGAGGCTGTTTCAGGAGTTGATGGAATTGATAAGCTGACTTCTACCAGTTCTGAAGGAATTAGTGTTGTTGTCATTCAGTTTGAACTTACAAAAGATATAGATGAGGCTGCCAATGATGTAAGAGATAAAGTAAATGGAATTATTTTTCCCAATGATGTAAATAAGCCTCTTGTAAAAAAAGTTGCTGCAGCTGGTGGATCTGTAATTAATCTTTATGTTGCTTCAAAAACAGGAGATGATATCTCTTTAATGAGATTGGCAGATGAGAAGCTAAAACCAAGACTTCAAAGAGTTGAAGGTGTTGGGGAGATCTCAATTGTTGGTTTTAGAGATAGAGAGATTAGAGTTTTTCCAGATCCTTTTCTATTAAATAAGTATGGAATCACTCTTACAGAACTTCAAGGGCTATTGGCACGTGATAACGTTCGTGCTGGTGGTGGTAAACTGATTGGTAGTAGTTCAGAACTTGTTTTAAAAGCAAGAGGAGATGCTAAAACTTTAGAGGAGATTCAAAATCTTAAGATCTTACCAGGAGTAAGACTAAAAGATATAGCAGAGGTCAAAGATTCCCTTTCTGATGCAAAAAGTTTTTCATCACTGAATGGTAACCCTGGAATCATGCTTGAAATTAAGAAGATTAGTGGGAAAAATACTCTTGATATTATCAATGGTGTGAAAGCTGCAATGCCTGACATTGAAAAGATGGCAGGAAAAGATTATGAATTACAATTATTAAGAGATCAATCTGGAAAAATCCTTGCAAATATGGATAATGTTACCTTTGACCTTATCTTTGGATCTATTCTAGCAATTATTATTGTTTTTGTATTTTTAAGAAATGGTACTGCAACAATGGTCTCTGCTCTTGCAATTCCAACATCTGTAATTGGTACTTTTGCTGTTATTGATTTGCTTGGATATGACCTAAATAGACTTACTATGATTGGTCTTACTCTTGCAATTGGTATCTTTATTGATGACGCCATTGTTGTTATTGAAAATATTGCTAAAAAGATGGAACATGGAATGAAACCTTTTGAAGCTTCTGTTGAAGGTGTAAAAGAGATTGTTTTCTCTGTTCTTGCTATTGCTTCAATGCTTCTAGCGGTATTTATTCCTGTTGCTTTTATGGATGGAATTGTTGGAATGTTCTTTAACTCTTTTGCTATGACTGTTGCTTCTGGTATTGTTCTTTCTTTCTTTATTGCAACAATGCTTATTCCTACTGTTGGTGCTA
>JAOXRY010000301.1 GCA_025800305.1 Campylobacterales bacterium
TAAAGTTTGTAGAAGAAATTGAGAAAACAAGTGTTGGAAAAGTAAATAAAAAAGCCTTAAGAGAGATTCATAAGTAGAGAGGAAGAGGGGAATTCCCCCACTTCTTTATCCAGCCATTTCTGAAAAGTCTTTTGCACCTTCCATAAGTTCAATCTCTTTAATTCCATCAACAACAATCTCAGGTGAAGGTCTTAGATCGATTTGAGCTTTATCTTTTCCTTTATACTCTTGGGCTTGTAAAAAATGTTTAATAGCACCAATTCTTGCTCTTTTTTTATTATCACTTCTAATAATTGTCCATGGTGTAAGTGTTCTATTGGAAGCCATTAACATTTGTAGCTTTGCCAGTGTATATTTATCCCAAAGTTTTTGTGACTCTTTGTCAACAGAAGAGAGTTTAAAGTGTTTTAAAGGGTCAGTCTCACGGGACTTAAATCTTCTTTCTTGCTCTTTTTTAGAAACAGAAAAATAAAATTTAATAAGCTTTATTCCACCAGTTTTAACAAGCATCTCTTCAAAATTTGCCACATCTGCTAAAAATCTTTTGTGTTCTTCTTGTGTGCAAAATCCCATAACAGGTTCAACCATCGCTCTGTTATACCAGCTTCTATCAAAAATAACAATTTCACCAGCACTTGGAAGGTGTGTTATGTATCTTTGAAAATACCATTGGGTTTTTTCAACTTCACTTGGTTTTTCTAAGGCAACAACTCTACACCCTCTAGGATTTAAATGTTCTGTAAGCCTCTTAATCGTTCCACCTTTACCAGCAGCGTCACGACCTTCAAAAATAACAAGAACTTTATCACCAGTTTTTTTAATATGACCTTGAAGTTTCAAAAGTTCGATTTGAAGTTGCATAAGCTCTTCTTCATATGCAATTGTCTCTTCTTTAATCCAGACTTGAACCTTCTTTTTTTTACTATCTTTATCCTCTAAAGAGTTTGATTTCTCTTTACTCTCTTGATAGATTTTGTCTAACTTCTTATGCTCTTTACTCATAGGGTTCCTTTTCTCATGGTCTATTTAAAAATTATATCTTTTTTTAATAATTTGGAAAAGGTTCTATTTCCACTCTATTTCCACCTTCTTCTTTTGCCATTTCAACCATAACTAAAGCACTTTTAATAAAGTTCTCAAAAGTATCTTTTGGCTGTGTTGCAACACCAATGGAGATTTTGTATTCTAACTCTGTTCCATCATCAAGTTGGATTTTTTCTTTATCTATAGCTTTGTGGAGATATTCAAAGTATGTTTCTAAAGTCTCGAAGTCTAGATCTCTCATTCCAATGATAAACTGATCTGCTGAATATCTTGCTGAGATTCCTCTACTTTTAGTAGCTTTTTGCATTAAAAGTGCAACGTTGTGGAGTACTCTATCTCCAATTTTACTTCCATAACCTTCATTTAGGAAACTAAATTCATCAATATCAATAATACCTACAATATAGTTCTCTTCACTTTTTAGAGCTTTTTTGTAATCTTTTTCAGCTTTACTTAAAAAGTGCATTCTATTTTTGACACCTGTTACTGGATCTAAACTTAAAACATTTTCCAACGTTTTTTTCAGCCTTAGGTTTTCAACTGCACTTGATAGCCTTGTATAAAATATCTCTTTTGTAAAAGGTTTGGCGATAAAATCATTGGCACCAAATTTTATAAATAAAGATGCCAGATCTTGTTGTTCACTTGATGAGATAGCTAAGATTGCCATCTGATCTTTTGTATACTTTCTTCTTACGTGTTGGGCTAACTCAATCCCATCCATATTTGGCATTTCATAATCTGTTAAAATTACTTGAATATCTGGGTTTTCTTCTAGTTTTTCAATGGCATCCATTCCATCTTCTGCTTCAATAACTTTAAACAGATGTCCTTTTGCCAGATCTGCCATTGCATCTCTATAAAGAACAGCGTCATCTACAACAAGAACTTTTATCTCCATATTGTCATAAAGTCCAGCAAGAAGATTAACTGCATAATCAATATCTTTAGTAGTATTTTTAATAATATAGTCAACAATAAATTTATCAGAGATCTCTTTTCTTAATTCAAGATCCATCGAAGTTGTTGTGACAATTGCAGGGATGTCATTTTTTAAAACAAAATCCACAACTTCAC
>JAOXRY010000306.1 GCA_025800305.1 Campylobacterales bacterium
CTGAAGTTCTCGATTTTCAATTTTTGTTTCGCTATACCCAGAAGAATTACTTGTCATAGCTCTAGCCATAATAGACTTAAGTTTAAATATTTGATCTCCCTCTTTTTTTGTATAAGGAGACCAACTAACTGAATATACACCAAAATAAGGAATTTGATTTTGACCTTTTGTAACCCCAAAAGTTAAAAAATCATCTGCCTCAAAAGCTGAGAATGTCTGAGTTGGATCAGGAGCTTCTTCAAGAGTAAACATCATATTTAAACATCCATCAGATATCCAGTAATCTTCATATGAATTTACAGATAGATCTTTAGTTAAAAAATCAACTACTCCTCTAAAACTATCTTTTGATAAAGATTTTTCCAGAGCTCTATCTGCTTCTTTATTGCCATTGGAATAACGATTATACATTGGCCTAAAAACAGATCTTGCTGTTTTTAAAAGTTCTTTTTCTGATTTAGGTAGATGAAAAACAATACCGGCATCCGCCAATTGATTTAGAACCCCTCTAAATTTCTGAATAGATTTTTGATAAACCTCATCTAGGAGAGCTGCT
>JAOXRY010000317.1 GCA_025800305.1 Campylobacterales bacterium
GATCTGCTATACTACTACTATTTCAGAATTGGAAGCTAAAAATGTTATAGCACCCTTTCTCACTCGGATCTGCTATACTATATCATCAATAGATCCTTATTAATAAAGGATCTATTGGTTTTTTATGAAAGAAAAATCAAAATAAAAGTAGCTGTTGTCCTGCGTTTTTTTCTTCTTTTTTTTCTGTTCCTACTAGGATTTTCATCCGTTCATACTGTTTTTCTGTCACCTGCATGACTCTTACGTTGCCTTTTTCAGGAAGATCTTTTTGAAGTTTTTGAGTGTGGTTTTCTACACTATCTTGACCTTTACAAACCCTTGAGTAAACAGAGAATTGAATCATTGTAAAGCCATCATTAATAAGGCTTCTTCTAAATTTAGTGTATACTTTTCTATCTTTTTTAGTATTTGTTGGTAGATCAAAAAAAACTAAGAGTCTCATAAACCGTAAATCCTCCTTCTCTTTTAAGTTACTCATCTATAAACTCTGGTAAGAGAATGAGATTTGGATCTTTAGATTTAAGTGCTCTACTATAAGAAAAAACCATCTCATCAATACTATTTAAAAGTGTTGTTTTCTCATTGTTGAAAAGTATCTCTTTATTAAGAATATTGATTAGCCTTACCCTATCCTCTTTTGTTAGGTTATATTTCATAGGACTACTTATTTCTCTTCCATACATTGTAAAAACCTCTAAATCTATAAAAGGACGAAAAGGTTCAATCAAATCATCAGCAAAATTAAAAGGATTAAGATCATTACTATGGAAAACTCCAAAAGCAGGAAGAAAACCTCCTCCAGAAATACTTCTTCCAATAGCACCTCTTACTATTGCATAACCATAGTCTAATCCCCTACTTCTAATCTCTGGCATTCCACGAAAAAAATCATTAAAAAGACTTTTCCAGTAGATACTGGCTGCTGTTGCCTCATTGTTTGTTTTATCACCAGATTGTACTTTTTTAGAAAGGTTGTTTAGAGTCAATATATTTTCAGAAGCTGTTCGTTCTAAGACCCTACTTTGATTGAAGATCTTTCTTTTTATTATGTTTTGCCAGATCCTATTTTGAAATGGTTTTGAAGAGTTTATTTGAAGATAAGAGTTCTTAGAAAATCTACTATGTGTATGAAATGGCAGTAAAATTCCTGATGGAATATGTTTTTCATCACAAACAAAAAGAGCAATGTCCTTTTGTGCACACATAGAGAGAAACGGAGAGGTTAAAGTCACCTGTCTCTCTTCTACTACGATAGATGAGATTTCATCTATAGCTACTTTAGTCTCACTGCCAACTTCACTTTTTATGAGAAGATTTTTATCTTTGATACTAAGCTTACAAGGCTTAGTTATTACTACTGTTTGCCATCCCATTTTTCTTTCTTTTTTTTAGTTTATAAATTGTTTCAACTCTTTTTTCATGAAAAACTTCTCTATATTCACCTAAAGGGGATACTTGAAATTTTTTGATATATTCTAAGCTTCCAGTTGAATACCGATGTTTTGTAGAGTTAAATTGTGATTCTTTAATATTTGGCTGTATAGCTAACCTACCATCGATCAATGGAAATTTAAAATACCCAAAAACAGCCTCTTTGTCTTTCTGCTTAATCTCTACCAACTCATCTTTATAAACAGAAAAAAGAAAATCAAAAGTATCATCTATTTCAATACCTTTGATAGTTGTGTTTTTTAGATCTTTGGCAATAAAGTCTGCTGGATACATATAGATAAAATGGAATTTATCGTCTTTTTGAAAAATATCAACTCTTTTAACCTCTCCATTTTCTGCTACTCCACCATTAACTTCAAATACCCCTTTACTTTTGCTATTTTTAGAATAAATGGTCTCTTTATGAGCCGCTCCTGTGACTTTCTTTCTTGGTGCAACCGAAACAAAGATCTTATTAACACTCTCTTCAAAATCATTTTTAAAGTTTTTATATGGTGTAGTAAATTTTGCTTTTTCTTGTTTCTCTTGGGTTTTTTTATAGATAAACTGCTCTCTTTGAGATGAGATTGTAGAAAGCTTTTGAACTTCACTTTGTGTAGAAAAAGCCAAAATAAGTGCATCTTCACCATGGTGAAGATGGTTGTCTCTATTTTTCTCTTGAAGTCCCCATGAATACCTTAAAAGCTTTGTTAATTGACCATTTCTTGTAAAAACTTTTTGGATTTTACTGTTCTTTTTAAACTCTAGCTTATTTTCTATGTAGTTTTTAATATATCTACTTAGATAACTGGTATCGTTAGAGTTTCTATTTTTAAACTCTTTTTCACTGTCTTGATTGAAATTTTTCTTTAGTAGTCTATCTCTTTTTGGCTTTCTAAGTTTCATCATTGAAACAACACCTTCAAATTCTGCCCAATTTTTACCCTCCTCTGTAATATATTCATAAGGGGTTCTATTTCTCTTATTTTGATTCTCTTTAGCTAGGACTAAAACCTTATTGTTAAGTGAGTTATCAAAAGATCTACTAAAAGGAATAATATGGTCAATTTCCACATAGCCATATTCAACTATTCTATTTCTTTCAATAGGTTCTCCACTATAAGCACATCTTTCGTTTTGTTCTTGCCATAGCCTAAATTTAAGAAGATTTTTTCCATTAGGTTCTTCATTGAAACACTCTTTAAAAGACGCTATAGCTGTCTCTTTGTTAGATCTAAACTCTTTTTGTCCTTTTTGAATATTCATTCTATCTTTGTAAGTTCTTTTAATATCCCTTGTAAGTTCAACGTGGATTTTGTCAAATTGACCATGTTCTCTAATGATTCCATTAACAACTTTTCGTAGTTGTGCAATTGTTCTTTTTACAACTGGATTGGTTAGTTCATTTTGTTCTTCTTTAGTTAGAGGTGGAAGAAATTTAGATTTCTTCTCTGCTACACCTTTAAAATCATAGCCGTAGTTTTCACAAGCCTTATCATAAGTAAGCCCTTCTTTTATAAAAGGTAAAATATTTTCAACAGCTTTTATAC
>JAOXRY010000326.1 GCA_025800305.1 Campylobacterales bacterium
AAAAGTCATCTCCACCAATATGTCCTACAAAAACGCTACTTTTAAGATATTTTCTTAAAATATCAGCAAACAGTAATATCGCCCTATCTCCTTGCCTAAAACCATAAATATCGTTGAAAGGCTTAAAGTCATTAAAATCAAAATAGCAAATATAATTTCTACTCTCTTCTTCTAAAGCTTTAAAAAGGTACTTTTGAATCTGTTCATTTCCAGGAAGTTTTGTGAGAGGATTTTGATTTTTTGCAATCTCTATATTTCTTTTATAGGACATTGAAAGAAGATTATTAAGATTAATAAATCCAAAATACTTTCCTTCATGGGTCACAAAGATCCCATTAACTCCATCATTACTCATATTAAAGATCTCTAAAGTCTTATCAACTCCCCAGTATCTCTCTACACTAATAGCTGGTTCCATAAAGCTCTCTAGCTTTCCTTTAAAAGCATGATTTTTTGAAAGTGCCATTCCATATTGAGAATATGTAATTCCTTTAATATCAGAGTCGTAAATAACACCTAGAAGTCTATGGTGTTTGTCAATAATCGGAGCAAAACTATTTTTTATATTCTTTTTAAAATGGACTATAACACTATGAAAATCAGTATTATCATAGATTGGCTCAATGTAATCAATATACTCTTTTTTAATATAGTTTGATTTTGTACCTCTTTTGTCATCACTGTAAAGATTGTTGATATGGTTATAGCAAGGCTTTATCTTTTCTATCTCTTTTTTAGGCTTTTGAACTAGATATCCTTGAATAAAATCAACACCGATATCTTTAACAGTGTAATACTCTTTAATTGTCTCTACACCCTCGGCAATGACTTTAATTCCCATGATATGAGCCATATTAACAATAGAAGCGAAAAAGAGCCTTTTTTTACTATCTTTTTCTATATTATCAATAAAAAATCTATCGATTTTTATATAGGTTGCATCTGCATAATAAAGAAGTTGAAGTCCAGAAACCCCTGTACCAAAATCATCAACAGCAACATCAAAGCCATCATATTTATAACGGTTGATCATATTTTTCACACCGTTGGGATCTTGTAGGGTTTTTCTCTCACTTATCTCCATGCAGATATTTTTTTTAGAGATTTTAAATTTGCTTATAAGATCTACAGTATTACCACTTCTGTAATCTGGCATATATAAAACACGGCTGTCTATATTATAAAAAAGCTTTACACCATCAAAATCAAATTTGGAAAACTTTGTAAATAGTTTCTCTCTTAGTTCTAGATCTAACTGATAAAGATATCCATCTTGAAATGCTTCATCAAAGCAGTTGTGTACAGAGTGAAAATCCCCTGCTTCTTTGTAGTTTCTAAGAAGTGCTTCAACTCCATATAATTGTCCTGTAGCTATATTGACAATCGGTTGAAATGCAAAATCTAATTTGCTTACTATTTTATCCCATCTGCTATTGTCCATCGACAACCCTTTTGATTGTGTAAAACTTTTATGGGGATAACTAAAGAAGAGTTTCCTCTTCTTTAGTTATTAAGATTAGTGCTTTTTAAAATCAGATGATTGAAGTTTTTTCTGACTTTTTGCAGCATCTCTCATTGCTTTTCTTCTATCATCTGGAAGTGGGATAAGACCAATTTCAGACTGAATTCCTCCTGGTCCAATCATATCTTCACTCATAAACATTTCAACATATTTGTCCATTGCTGGAACATTAGCTCTGTGACTATTTTTTGTATAGAAAAATAGAGATCTTGAAATTGGATACTTTCCAGCAGAGATGCTCTCTGGAGTTGGTTCAACACCATTAACCTTTGCACCAACTAATTTATCTTCATTTTCAACTAGGAAGCTATAACCAAAAATACCAAAAGCTGATTTATTTTTTTGTAACTTTTGAACAATGATGTTGTCATTCTCACCAGATGGTACATAAACACCGTCTGTTCTAATTTTTTTGTATTTTTTATAAGCTTTGTTTCCAGTTTTTTTATAGATGTCTGTATAAACTTTCATCTTTTTAGTTTGACCTTTTAAGATCATGTCTTCAAACGCGTCTCTTGTACCAGAACTTTTTGGAGGACCATAGATGATGATTTCTCTATCTGGTAAGTTAGAATCGATTTGTTTCCAGTTTGTATATGGATTTTTAACTAGTTTTTTACCATCTTTACTTGGTACTTCAGCAGCAACTGCTAATAATAGTTGTTTTTTAGTAATTACAAAGTTACTGTTTCCAAATAGACCAAGAAAACCACTACTTACATTGTTTTTACTTTGAGCGAAAACAATACCATCAAATCCAATTACGTGTTCAGTAATATCTGTAACACCATTTTTATTACAAAGTTTGAACTCTTTAGCTTTCATTCTTCTTGAAGCGTTTGTTATATCTGGAGTATCCATGCCGTTACCAGCACAAAATAACTTCATACCGCCACCTGAACCAGTTGACTCAACTACTGGAGTTGGATATTTTG
This sequence comes from Campylobacterales bacterium, assembly GCA_025800305.1. GTDB lineage: Bacteria > Campylobacterota > Campylobacteria > Campylobacterales > SZUA-545 > JAOXRY01. The sequence goes on from JAOXRY010000326.1 coordinate 2,458, forward strand.
TTGTTGCACCTAACTCTTCAGAAACTGATGAAGAGAATGGATATACTGTTGAAGATCCAACGATCTTAATTTGATCTCTAGCACTTGCTGTTACTGTAAGTGCTGCTATTGCTAATAAAGACAATGCTGTTTTTTTAATTGTCATTTTTTCACCTTTTTTATATTTTCGAGGTGAATGATAAAACATTTAGATTACTGTTTGATTACAAAAAGAAGGTTTATAAAAGAAAGGTAACAAAGCCTTTATATAAAAGACTTTGTCTTTACAAAAGATATGGTTTCAAATAACTTATTCGTTTCTTAAAACTCCTAAAACATCAACTTCACTGGCTTTTTTTGCAGGATAATAAGAAGAAAAAATCACAATAATAAGAGCACCAATAATTACAGCAAAAAAATCGCCACTACTTAAATCAATCGGTATCTTACTTGTTCCATACACATCAGCAGGAAGAGAAACAATTTCGTAGTTTTTTAAAACCCAAAGAGATATTCCTCCAATAATTCCTCCAACAAATACGCCTACAACACCTATTATAGATCCAATAATAAAAAAGATCTTTTTAACCTCTGCTTTTGTTGCACCTAAAGAAAGAAGTAGAGCTATCTCTCTTCTTCTATTCATTACTGTCATTAAAAGTGAAGTAATAATATTAAGTGAGGCAACTAAAATAATAAGCATTAAAACTAAAAATAGAGCCTTTTTCTCCAGCTCTAGTGCAGAAAAAAAGTTTCCATTTTGCTCCCACCAACCTACTACTGAATATTCACCTTTTAAAAACTCTTTTATCTCTTTAATATCTTCCATTGGATTAGGTGAAGAGATATGAATTCCATTGAAAGAGTCTAATTTTAAGATCCTTCTAAGATCTCCTATATCAACATAGATATATGCTTTATCATAAGCAATTAGCCCAGATTCAAAAGTATGCTGTGTCTTAAATCTTTTCATAAGTGGAGTAGAAGCAAAACCAACA
>JAOXRY010000341.1 GCA_025800305.1 Campylobacterales bacterium
GTTGGCTTTTGAAAGCTCCGTAGTAAAGTTCTGAAACTGTGATACTAGAAATTGCTATGTCACCAATGTCGTGTTCTCTTAGTTTTTTTCGTACAGTTTCTGGTTTGTTTTTAATTATATAAATACATATATTTGTGTCAAGAAGGATCTTTTTCAAAATAGCTCTTCTCTCTCTTCCATTGGTAGTTGGTTTCTTTCAAGCATAAAGTCTTCTGGCATATCTTCTAATGCTTTATACATATGGTCCCAAACACTTTTGTCTTTTTTAGGTAAAAGAAGTACTCCATCTCCAACTTTTTTAATGAAAACTTCTTCTCCATCAAATCTAAACTCTTTAGGTAGTCTCACAGCTTGGCTTTGTCCGTTTTTAAATAGTTTTGCAGTTGCTGACATTGAAAAACTCCTTATAGTATATATTTAAAAGTATATACTAAAGAAAGAAGAAAATCAATATAGATCTTGAAATAGACAAGCTACTTCAAGATCTGAATTATCTGCCTGTTGTTATTTTAGTAGGTATGGAAAGTTTTTCTTAAAAAGATTGCAAATTGTAAGATTAATTTTTGATTTGTTTCAAACACTCTTCAAAACTATTTGCAACAACCCTATCCGCAAACATCAAATTATGACTCAACTCAAAATTCTCAATTAACATAGCCTCATTATCCCTCTCAGACCCCTCATCAAGATCCAACATATCAATAGCCTTCTCTTTCAAAGTTCTAAGATCTGTACTATAACAGTAAACGTCCTTGCCTAACCCCTGAGCAAAACCAACTTCCCAAACAGTTCCACTATCAGGCTCTGGTCCTCTAAAAGGTGATACATTGGCAATGACAATATCGCATTGTTCAATCATCTTTTTATTTGCTTCTCTAATTTTTTGGGCGATCTGGGCTTTTGTGTCTCCTGTGATTATATTGTCTAAAGGGAAGAGTCCTTCAAATCCTGCTTCTTTGCATAGTTTTTTTAAGTGTTCACCATGTTCTATGGCATTTGGTAAAAATACGTCTGGTCCAGCTAAGTAGATCTTTTTCATGTGTTGTCCTAGTTGAAGTTAGTATATTGTAGAAAAAAAGGATTAAAAGAAGATGGGATCTGTA
>JAOXRY010000344.1 GCA_025800305.1 Campylobacterales bacterium
TTTTATCACCTCTAGCTTTTAAAATTGTATAATAATATTATAGATGCCTAAAGGACTAATATGCAAAAAGAACAAGAAATAATAGACTCGTCAATAAAACTGGCGGAAAAATGGCAAAACAGAGCCAGTGAGTTAGTAAGCGACTTTGATAGAGAGTTCTACGTAAAAATGAACAAGATGTTAGAACATCCAGAAGATAAAGCCTTATTAATAGAGTTAATGGATCAGTGTTTTAGAGCCCAGTCTAATGATAGAGTAGCAAACCAAATAATCTTTTTATTAGAAAAACATGGAATGGCCCACTTCTTTACCACAAAAGATAAAACATTATTATGGCTATTTCAAAACTTCGGGAAATTTTTACCAAACCTATCAGTACCAATGTTTGTAAAACAAATAAGAGAAGATACAAAAACAGTAGTAATAAAAGGTGAAGATGAACCATTTAATAAACACCTAGTTATGAGAAAAAATGAAGGAACTAGAGTAAATATTAATCTAATTGGTGAAGTAGTACTTGGAGAAGAAGAAGCTCAAGAGAGAATGGAAAAATATATGAAGGCTTTAGAAAATCCTAATATTGATTATATCTCTATTAAAATTTCTACAATTTTTTCTCAGATTATTGCCTTAGACTTTGATCACACAGTAGATGTTCTTGTTGATAAATTAACTAAAATCTATAGACAAGCTCAAAAATATCCATATGAAGCTGCTGACGGAACAAAATCAAACAAATTTATTAACTTAGATATGGAAGAGTATAGAGATTTAGATATTACTGTTGAAGTATTCAAAAAAACTTTAGAAAAAGAAGAGTTCAAAGACTTCTATG
>JAOXRY010000373.1 GCA_025800305.1 Campylobacterales bacterium
AAGCAAGTTCCTCTATAGAGCTTACATCAAAAGCACTGTTCATAGCCTTAGTATTATTAGGACAATTTTCAATAAAGCTCTTCATATTTCCAAGAACTTTCTCTATCTCTGTTTCTAAATACCCTTTTAAAGAGTAATCAATCTTTTCATACTCACTGTTTATCTTCTTATCATGCAAAGTTCTATAGATCTCTGTAATCTTGGTCTCTTTCATATCTTCAATAACAGAAAGATAGACAAGATCTGATAGTAGATTCTTCTCATCAAGCTCTTTTAAAAACTCTTTAAAAAGCTCATTCTCATCTTCTTCAGTAATTTCAAAGTCAGGCATTAATCCAACATAGAGAGAAAAAGTTCTTAAGATCTGATTGAAAAACTTATCAATAGTCATTATCTTTGAGTTAATAGCTAAAAACTTTTCTAAAACATCATCTTTTTTTTCTAAGATCTTAGCTTTAGAAATACCAGTATTTTTTACCAGTTCTACTAACTCTATCTCTCTATTTTCCAAATCAAAAAGAATATTTATAATTCTTTCGTTCATTTCTCCACTAGCCTTGTTAGTAAAAGTAAGAGCTAAGATCTTTCTAGGATCTACATCTAAAAACAATAACGATATATAACGGATAGCTAAAGTAAAAGTCTTTCCACTTCCAGCACTTGCCTCAACGGCTAAATATGGTACAAATTGATTCATTGTGGGATTTTAACAAAAAAACACTCAACAAATACAAAGAAATAAAGTTTAGAAATAAAACAAAATAATAAATAAAAACTAGATTAAAAAAAGGAAAGAGTTAAGAAAAAAACCCTGGCAGCGACCTACTTTTCCACAAAAGACATCTGCAGTATCATCGGCGAGGTGTTGC
>JAOXRY010000375.1 GCA_025800305.1 Campylobacterales bacterium
GAGCAAGTGGTAATGGTGGACAGTCTGTTAATACAACTGACTCTGCTGTAAGAATTACTCACGAGCCAACAGGAATTACTGTTTCTATGCAAGATGAAAAATCTCAGCATAAAAACAAAGACAAAGCGATGAAGATTCTTAAATCAAGAGTCTATGAAGCTGAACTACAAAAACAATTAGACGAGCAATCTGGTGCAAGAAAAGCACAAGTTGGCAGTGGTGACAGATCTGAGAGAATTAGAACTTATAACTACCCACAAAACAGAATGACAGATCATAGAGCTGGAATCACTCTTTATAGACTTGAAGAGATTATGAGTAGTGGAACCTTAGATGAGGTTATTGACCCACTAACTGCATACTATCAAGCAGAAGCTGTTAAAGAAGCTGGTTTATAAAAAAAACCACTTCTTAATTACCTCCACAACCTTTATATTTAGTTTGTTGGTAAGATATAGGACTTTTACAGTTTTTACACTTTAAAATTTTCTTCTCTTTTTGAATCATATTATGATATTTTTCTGAAAGTATATGAACCTTTTTAGGGCAAGAACAAGTGTACCCATATTGACTAGGTTTACTATCTTCTTCAATGTAGAACTCTTCTTGTTTATTCTTTTTCTCCTTTGATTCAATATCTTTTAGTGCCTGTGATAATCTATATTTTTCAATTTGCATATCTTCTTGAAGAATGTGTTGTAAAAGCCACTCTTGAGAGACAACTTTTAGTTTTTCTTTTAGATCATTGGCAGAATGAATTGTTTTGATTGTTGTTTTAAGTTCTTGAACAATATATTTATGAAGTTCTATATGTTCGTCTAATTTTGGATAACCAATTTGCCTCATATACTGTTCTTCATCATTAAAATGAACTTTCATATATTCGAAAAACTCACCAAGAACTTGTTTTAATTCTTTTGGATTAATGTGGTTATTTGCCATATTATAAGCTTTGTGAGCTAGGTTAAAAAGAACTTTATGTTGACTGTCGATATCGTCATTATGGATACTAAAATCTTCCTCCCAAACTGGTAGCATAACCTAATCCTTGTATATAAATTCTACTATATTAAATATTACAATAATATTACTTACTTAATATCATTATTATAAATTAAATATGATATTTAAGAAAAAATTAATTATAAAGATGAGACTCCTCTGTCTCTTTTTGGTTGAGATATTCTCCAACCATAATAAGAGCAACACCTCCTATATGAGAAACCTTCTCTTCTATGGTTTCTAAAGTCCCTTTATAAACTTTTTCTTCTGGGTGTGTGGCACGTTCAACAACCCAGCATGGAGTATCTTTTTTGTAGTCTAGCTTATATGCAGTTTCACGGAGATTTTTAATTAGCTTTATAGAGAGGTAAAAAACCAAAGAGGAGTTTTTACAGCTAAGGATATTTTCCAGTTTCTCTGGATTGGGAGTTTTCCCTTCTACTCTTGTGAGAATGAGAGACTGAGAAACTCCAGGAATTGTATATTCAATACCAAGACTAGCAGCTGCTCCAAAAGCTGCTGTAACCCCTGGTATTACTTGATAGCGGATATTTTCAGCTTTTAAAAATTCAATCTGTTTTGCTATTGTAGAATAGATTGAAGGATCTCCTGTATGAACCCTAGCAACTATTTTGTCTTTATGGGTTTTTAAAAACTCAAAGATCTTATCATATTTCATCCCTTGAGAGTCCTCAATAATCTGGGCATTTTTACACCAAGAAAGAACCTCTTTTGGCACAAGTGAACCAGTGTATAAAACGACATCTGCTTTTGCTAAGATCTTAGAAGCTTTGATTGTTACTAAATCAGGATCTCCAGAACCTGCACCGATGAAATATATCACGAAAAAACCTTTAAATTAATGCTATAATGATACCTTACTACCGTTAAGAAGGCGAAAATGACAACAAAAGAGAAGGTACTAAACACATTGAAAGAGTTAAAACCAAAATATGAAAAAGAGGGTTTTATTATCAAAGGACTTTTTGGAAGTATTGCTAGAGGAGAAGAGACTCAAAATAGTGATGTTGATATATTGTACGATATTAATAGGGAAAAGTTTTCAAAAAAATATAGCGGGTTTGTCGCTTTTAGTAGGTTGGCTGATATTAAAGAGGAGTTGGAAAGTAAATTTCAAAAAAATGTAGATATTTGCTCCAAAAATGGACTAAGTAAGACAGGTGAAAAGTATATATTAAAAGAAACAATATATGTCTAAAGACCTTAAGAAAATAGAATTTATCTTAGAAAACATTAATAATATAAGCATTGTCATAGAGAGACATGGCGGGATAACAAAAGCTTTAGATGATAGAGCAGAAGGAAGACCAGCTATTTTAATGGCACTTATGCAAATTGGCGAAAATCTAAATAAGTTAGAGAATATATATGAAGAATTAGAACAAGATGATATTAGAGGCTCTTATCAAGTCAGAAACTTTATTGCCCATGATTATATGGGTGTTGATATAGGTCTTATTGAAAATATCTTACGAACAAAACTACCAATTTTAAAACAATCAATAGAAAAGTTAATAAGTGAATAAACAAAAACTACACCTAATATCCCTAGGATGCACAAAAAACTTAGTCGACGCAGAAGTAATGCTAGACAAACTAAAATTTATGGAACTTACCCAAGATCCAACAGAGGCTGATGTACTTATCGTAAACACCTGTGGCTTTATAGAATCAGCAAAAACAGAGAGTGTCAATACTATTTTAGATATCGATGAAATGAGAAAAGAGGACTCTTTATTAGTTGCCTGCGGCTGTCTAACAGAGAGATATCAAAAAGAACTTCAAGAGGAGATCCCTGAGATTGATGTTTTTACAGGTCTTGGAGATTATGACAAGATAGCAGATCTAATAAAAGAGAAAAGAACACAGTTTACAGATGATATCTTCTTAATTGATGAAGAAGAGAGAATTGTTTCAAACTCTTCTACTCATGCTTATATCAAGCTAAGCGAAGGGTGTAATCAAGCCTGTAGCTTCTGTGCTATTCCTGTTTTTAGAGGGAAGCTAAAATCACGATCAATTCCTTCTGTTGTTGATGAAGTTAAAAGACTTATCAAAAGAGGATATATTGACTTCTCTTTTATCTCCCAAGATTCCAGCAGTTACCTCAGAGATTTTGGAAATAAAAAAGGATTAAGTGATCTGATTGATGAATTAGAAAAAGTTGAAGGGATTAAAAGTGCTAAGATCTTATATCTCTATCCGTCAACAACAAATAAAGATTTAATTGACAAGATCTTAGATTCAAAAGTCTTTGAAAACTATTTCGATATGCCAATCCAACACGTTTCAGACAATATGATGAAAGTGATGAAAAGAGGGAAGGGAAAAAAAGAAACTCTAGATCTTATAAAGTTTATGGAGAGAGAAGATAGCTTCATTAGAACCTCTTTTATCGTTGGTCATCCAAAAGAGAGTGATGAAGACTTTGAGGAGATGTTAGAGTATGTTAAAGAGGGACATTTTGATATGGTAAATATCTTTGAATACTCTGATGAGGAGAGTACCGCTTCATATAAGATGGAAGAGAAAATAGACGAAGAAACAATAGCCAAAAGAGTAAAAAAACTAAACAAAGCTTTTGAAAAAACCCAAAAGAAAAGATTTAAAAGATTCGTTGGAAAAACTATTGATGTAACAATCAATGGAGAGTCAGATGAGCATGAGTATCTGATTTCAGCAAAAAATCTTGCTTGGTCTTTTGATATTGATCCTGAGATCTTAATTAATGAGTCTGAGATAGAGGGGTTAAAAGAGGGGGATCTTGTTAGGGCATTGATTACTGAGAATATTGGGAAGCAGTTTTTGGCGAGGGTGGTTTCTTAATTTACGTTATATCCCAAGTTTTAAGAGAAGGATTCCATCGATATTCTTGACAGGTTACATTTTCATGATTATTTAAAAATGTAAAACTGTACTGTATTTTTAAAATGATTTCATTTCCTGAAGAAGCTAACTGTTGGATATTAATCCCACGTTCTA
>JAOXRY010000383.1 GCA_025800305.1 Campylobacterales bacterium
ACCTGTATTTATGAATTTCCATCTTCAAGAGAGAGAAATATGATATCATCAGAACTTGGTGTTGATAAAGAAAAATTTAAAAAGGCGACAAAAAACGGTATTCATTTTTGTATGTTGACAAACCAAAGAAAAAAATAAAAAGGAATTTCGATGGAGATATATAAATGTATAATCATTAAATAAAAATGGGAATATTCAATCAACATTCTATTAATCAACCTCAACAACAAGGATTTTTGAGAGGATTGCAAGGATCACCAGGTGTTGGTTTTAGTCTTACAAAAGATGGAAATTATGATATGGTGTTGTTTTTTTACGTTCTGAAACCGTGTTTTGAAAGAATCTGAAGAATTTATGGTTTGCTGTCCTTGCTAAAATTCGATCTTTTCCTCTTAGTTTTATTGGAGAATTTATGTATGAGTAAAAAAGTAATACTTTTAACACATTATTAACCCAAAAACAGCCAAACTGCCGTGGAAAGTACTGATCATTCGATGTGACCAAATGTGTCTTTCTCCTCTTTTCAGAGCAAGAAAGATTCCTATTATAATCCGTCGGTATCTTCCAGACGGGAGCCATGAGGACTGGGCAATTGACGATCTGATCATTACAGAGTGAAAGCGGAAATCACATCTGCCTCACCGACTGTTTTAATTTGAAAACCTTCCAGCTCTTTTCTTTTTTATCCCACACTCAACAGCTCTTTAAATATTGTTC
>JAOXRY010000458.1 GCA_025800305.1 Campylobacterales bacterium
TGCAAGACTCTGAACTCGAACTCTTCTTCTCTCCCCCTTGGGAGAACGCAGCCATATTGGCGTGCCCTCCCTTGGGCGAAAGTTATTGGCCAAACACTTAAAAAAGCTGCAAAAACAGCGGCAACAAAAGCTGTTACAACAGCAGCAACCAAAACTGGTGAACATGTAGGAAAGAAAGCTGGTGATAAGATAATTTCCATGTTAACAAAAAGCAAAACACCTAAAAAAGTAACTTTTGATGAACCATTAACACAAGCAATGAAAACAGGAGATGAAATAACTAAAATAAAAAAAAAAAGCAGTAGGTCATTACCTACACAAAAACCGAAATCTATGACACAACAAGAGATAAATCAACGATTAAATCTCATTTTGAGTGATGATTAAAAAATAAATGATATTATATAATTTTAAAAATTATATAATCCTACAAAAAAGTATGAAATCTTTTCGAGCACCGCGATATCTTGAAAGATATGAAAATGTAGTGTTTGATACTGAACAACCTCTTGCTGTTAATCCCCCTAATACTCAATATCAAAAAAGAGATGGTATTAAAATCGTAGCTGATAATACTGGAGAAACTACTCCATTTGATTGGTATAACGCAAGACTTTCAGTTGATTTCAAAGTTGATAAATTAGCT
>JAOXRY010000397.1 GCA_025800305.1 Campylobacterales bacterium
AGTTAAGACCTATTTATGAAAGTTTTGGTATTGATATCCCTGGATCAAACGATGAAGATACTTATGCTTTGCCTATGCCAGCAACATATGTGGTAAATAAAAACAAAGAGATTATATATGCTTTTATTGATGAGGATTATACTAAAAGAAGTGAACCTCAAACAATATTAGATATAATACAAAAAAATTCGTAAAAGGATAAGATAAATTATGCAAGATACAAGGACTAGACTTATTGAAGCTACTTTTCAAGAAGTCTTTTCAAATGGCTATAAAGCCGCATCATTGTCAAGTATTTTAAAAAGAGCAGAATCAAAAAAAGGAGCTATGTATCACTATTTTTCTTCTAAAAAAGAGATGGTAATAGCTATGATAGAAGAAAAGATAGCTTTGCGTATAGAAAATAAATGGCAAAAGCTTTTAAAAGAGGAGAATATTTTAGATTCTTTGATAGAGATATTACGCGACTTAAACTCTTGGGATCTTATAAATGGTTGTCCTCTTGGAAATCTGCTTCAA
>JAOXRY010000461.1 GCA_025800305.1 Campylobacterales bacterium
CAATGGCGTTTAGTTAAGAGGAAATCACACAAAAGGCAAGATTAAAATCCTACAAAAAATCAGCGAAAAGCCGTTCTAAAAAGTAATAGAGAAGAACGGAGCAGAAGATGAAAAAAAACAGTAGAAATATTAGAGTCAATCAGGTCTAAAATATATTCAGATGACTTTAAAGACACCCACAGAAATAGTAAAAAATCCTTTACAAGAAATAGAAAATTGAGCTTTACAAAGATGATAGTCTTGATGACAAGAAAAAGTGTAAAGTCAATACAAAATGTATTAAACGAGACAGAGATATACCTAAGCAACATCTTAGATAAAGATCTATCAACAGTAACCAAAGGAGCCTACACTCAAGCAAGAGAGAAATTAAATTATACAGCCTTTATAGAATTAACAATGGATATAAGAGATAAACTCTATGAAGAACATGAATATAAAAAATATAAAGGCTATAGACTTTTGGGAGTAGATGGAAGCTTAGTAGTTCTCCCTAGTGAAGAATCACTAAAAGAAGAGTTTGGAGTTACAAAAGTTGTAAATCAGTACAAAGATAAGAATAAAGAGATAGTCCAAGGAAGAGTATCCCTACTTTATGACTTACTAAACGGCATTGTTATAGATGGAGTATTAAGTGATAGTAAAAATCATGAGATAATGATTGCTAAAAATAACCACTTCCAACATATAGGAAAAGATGATTTAGTCATATTTGATAGAGGCTATCCCTCCTATGATATGTTTGCAACTATTGTTCATAAACATAAAGCAGACTTTTTAATGAGAACTAAACAAATTACATATAAAGAACATACAGCAGATCTTTTTAATAAAAACTCTAAAGTAAAAGATATAGTAGTTTCTCTAACCCCTCCTACAAAAAAACTTCAAGAAGAACTTTTAGAACAAGGGTTGCCAGAGTCTATCAATGTTAGATTTATTCAAGTGATTCTCCCTAACGGTGAAGTAGAAGTTTTAGTTACATCTATACTAGATCAAAAGAAATTAAAAACAGAAGATTTTAAAGACCTTTACTTTAAAAGATGGAAAGTAGAAACATTTTACGATATTGTAAAAAATAGACTTTCACTAGAAAATTTTACAGGATTAACACCTCATGGGATAAAACAGGACTTTTATGCAACTATGTTTATTTCCAATATGGAAGCTCTAGTTACATTTGACTTAGAAGATGAGTTTAATCACAATGATGAATTTGAAAATAGAAACTCTCAAAAAAAATATCAACAGAAAGTCAATAAATCCCTCTCTTTTAATGCCATTAAAAACTATACATTTGAGTTACTTTACTTAGATAATGATATTGGTAAAACTCTTGAAAATATCTATCAACTTATTGAAACTAATAAGCTTTCTATCAGACCTAATAGATCTTATAAAAGACCCTCACCATATGAAGGAAAAAATACTAAAGGGATTAAAAGTGCTAACTTTCAAAAGAGGAAAAAAAAGTCTGTTTTTTAGAAAAATAGGGCTTAACTAAACGCCATTGGGCGTATATGCCTCTTTTTTATAATTCATCTTGAAATTCAAAACCTTGAGATCTAAGGCTCTTTCCACTCTTATTAAAATAGATACTAGAATAGTAAGTTGCTGTTTGCTCACAATAAGAAGTTAGGTAATCCATATTGTTATCATCTCTAAATTTCTTCATATCTTTTTCATACTGGATAACACCATCTTTCACTGCTTTTTTATTGTAAGTCTCTTCAAATACAAAAGATTCCATTGGAACTCTTGGTTTTAAAGGTGCATTTTTAGCGTTTTTAGATGGTACACCGATTGTTGTTCCAACAGCTGGATAGGTTTTTGGAGGTAGCTCTAAGATCTCAATTAGTTTTTCTGGATTCATTCTTACGGCTCCAATTGCTGTTGTCCCATATCCAAAAGATTCAGCGGCAGTTTGCAAGGAACTTAACATAATCCCAGCGTCAATAGCACCAACCATAATTCCCTCAGCTGATTTTTCAATTACGTGTTCTTTTCCAACATTTTCTACGGCAATGGATGTTCTATTGAAATCAATTACGATTGTCACAAACACATCAGCACTCTCTACCTGTGGCTGTCCACCACAAAGTTCTGCTATTTGTTTGATTTTCTCTTTGTCTCTTGTGTAAATTAGTGAGATCTGTTGTGCATTAATAGAAGTTGGTGCTCTTTGAGCTGTTTCAAAAATAACCTTTAGATCTTCTTCTTTTACAGTTTCTCCTGTAAAGTCTCTAATTGATTGTCTGTTTTTTAATTGTTTAATAGTTTCATTCATCTTCTATCCTTTTAAAGCTCTATTAAGAACTTTTTCTACAACTTGCTTGTTGATAGTTCCTCTATCTCCAAACTTAGAAAATCCATGTTTTTCTAAAAGAGTTGTTACATTTTCTTTAATATTTTCATCATTCATGTAGTTTGAAAGATTCAGATCTACATTTAGTGATGAGTAAAGATCTTCCAGCTTTACAATTACCTCTTCTGGATCTTGCGTATCAATTCCAAAAACATTTCTTCCCATTTGAAGAAGTTTGTCTTTTTTCTCATCATCTAACTCTCTAAAAAGTTGTGGTTGAATGATTGCTAAAGTTCTTCCATGATCAATTCCATAAAGCCCACTTAATTCATGTCCAATAAAGTGTGTTCCCCAATCTTGTGGTACCCCTAAACCAATAAGACCATTAAGAGCTTGATTTGCCATCCACATTAGATTTGAATACCAAAGCTCATCTCTTTTGTCGTAGTTTTCCGCTAACTCTTTTAGACCTCTTAAAAGTCCTTCTGAATAGTAGTCTTGTGCTAAAGATCCATGAGGCTGTGTAACATACTGCTCACATACATGGATAAATGAATCAATAATTCCATTTGCCAGCTGTCTATCATCTAAACTTTTTAGAACATTCGGATCTAGAATCGCAAATTTCGGATAGGAAAATTGAGAGTGAAAAAATCTCTTCTCTTTTGTCTCTGCTTTTGTAATTACCGCTCCTGTATTTGACTCACTTCCAGTTGCTGCTAAAGTTAAAACAACACCCAAAGGCAAGGCTTTTTCTGGTTGGAATTTCCCCTCTAATAGATCCCATCCGTCACCATCATGGTAAAAAGCGTTGATAATATATTTACATCCATCAGCAACACTACCGCCACCAACTGCTAAAACATAATCAACTTTTTCTTCTCTACCTTTAGCAATTGCTTTATCTAAAGTCTCTTTGGTTGGATTTGGTTCAATTCCACCAAACTCACACCAAGAGTGATTTTTTAACGCCTCTTTAACCTGGTCATAAACTCCATTTTTTTTGATACTTCCACCACCATAGACAACAAAAACCTTCTGGTTTTGAGGGATAAGCTTTGAGATCTGAGAAATCTTTTTAGATCCAAATTCTATTAATGTTGGGTTTTGATATGTAAAATTCATTTTTTATTCTCCTAATTTTTCTAAACGATTTATTTCTATATTGCTAATCATATCTTGAGTATTTGCAAAAAACTTTGTAAAGTGCTCTTTTGTCTTATGTTCATCGAGTGCCTCTTGTGACTCCCATGTCTCTACAAAAAAATATGTATTTTTATTTTCTGTATCTTTGTGATAGTCATATTGAATACAGCCTCTATCATACTTGTGGGTTCCCCTGTGAAGCTCTTTTAACTGATTTTCTATTTGGTCAAGATACTCATCTTTTATCTCTATCTTGACAACTAAAATCACCTTACTCATAAAAAATTGTCCTTTAAAGTATTTTCAAAATTAATCAACTCTTTTTCAAAATCTACATCACCTTTTAATATATCATGAACAGAGTAGCTTTTCATAGGTTTTACACCACAAAATTGTAAAGTTTTGTGGGTTGCTATATTGGCTTCATAAAGGCTAAGTCCTTCAAAAAAGCCATCTTTATTATTAAATTCTGAAGTTGGACAGTTATATGTCAAAGAAATCATATATTTTTTATCTTTCATAAGTCCACCACTACCATATTTTTTCTTGGAATCTTCTCTAGATCTTCCATCATTGTTATAGGTAACTTTTCCTAAACCTGCTGAAAAAATTTCGTCTATATATTTTTTGGTGATCCAAGGAAC
>JAOXRY010000423.1 GCA_025800305.1 Campylobacterales bacterium
ACAAGGTGGCATTATTATGTACATTCTTTTAGGACTTAACATCCTTGGATTTTCAATAATGGCATATAAAATCATTGTTATCTACTTAGAAAAAAAGAAAAAAGAGACTCAAGTTAGAAAAATCTACCAAGAAGTTAAAAATCTAAATATATCCAATGAAAATGATTTTAAAGAGGCACTTTTTATTGAGGCAAGAAGATATCTACTTTCTGTAGAGATAGGAATGAACACAATTAAAATTATTGCATCAATTGCTCCTATCTTAGGTCTTCTTGGAACAGTTCTTGGTGTTTTGGAAGCTTTCCAACAAATCGCTGCCGCTGGACTTGGAAATGGCGCTGATAACTTTGCTTCTGGTATCTCTTTGGCACTTATTACTACCATTGGTGGTCTTATTGTATCTTTGCCTCACTATATTGGATACAACTATATCAATGGAATGATTACCAATTTAGAAAGTGCCTATGAAACTCTACTGATAAAAGTTCACTCAAATGAAACTAACTAAAAAAAGAGAACATCTCTCAATGGATCTAACACCACTTATTGATGTGGTGTTTCTTCTACTGATTTTCTTTATTGTTGCTTCAGAATTCAAAAAAGAGAATTCTGCCTTAAATCTTATTCTTCCAAAATCAGGACAACCTACCGTTCAGATAGAAAAGAAAGAGGTTTTAATTGAAGTAACCAATGAAAAAATCAGTTTTAAAGGAGAGGTTGTAACTGTTGAAGAGTTTCAAGATCTAGTATCAAAAGAGAAACCAGAAAACAATATCAATCTGAAAATTGATGAAAAAGTTCTATACAAAAGAGTTATCAAGGTAATGGATATATTAAAAGCAAACAATCTAAACAACTTGATGCTAATTACTGAAAGAGAAAAATAATGAAATACCTAATTCTAATCCTCGCAATTGCCCTTTCTTTGTTTGGAAGTGACAAAACCCACGCTTTAACCTTGGGAGGCTCTATAAAATACAAAGAAGGATTTACCCACTTTGACTATGTCAATCCTAAAATGAAAAAAGGTGGTATACTAAAAAGTTATGCCATTGGAACCTTCGATAGCCTTAATCCTTTTTTACTAAAAGGAAAAAGTGCTGTAGGAATTGTTCTTACTTACGACACACTTATGACTTCTAGCCTAGACGAAGAGTTTACATATTATGGGTTAATAGCCAAAAGTGCAAAAGTAGCAAAAGACAACTCTTTTGTTATTTTTTATATTAATAAAAAAGCTAAATTCCACGATGGAAAACCTATTACAGCAGAAGATGTGAAGTTCTCTTTTGAAACCCTTACTACCAAAGGAACACCTTTTTACAAAAGATACTATAAAGAGGTCAAAGAAGCCATTGTCATTGATAAATACACAGTAAAATTTACTTTTAAAAATAAAGAGAATCTAGAGCTTCCTGTAATTCTTGGTCAACTAAAAGTCTTGCCAAAACACTTTTGGAAAAATAAAAATTTTTCTCACTCTTCCAATATAAAACCACTTGGTAGTGGACCATACAGACTAAAATCTTACAAATATGGAAAATATGTAGAGTATGAAAGAGTCAAAGACTACTGGGCTAAAGATCTCAATGTAAACAAAGGACTTTATAACTTTGGAAAAATCAAATATGACTACTACAAAGATCAAAATGTTGCGTTAGAAGCTTTTCTAGCAGGAGAATACTCGCTTCGTTTGGAAGGTACTGCCAAAAATTGGGCAACTCTTTATAAAGGTGATAATTTTAAAAAAGAGAAGATATTAAAAAAAGAGATCTATAACGCTTCAATAGGAAAAATGCAAGGGCTGATTTTTAATCTACGGGAAAAAAAGTTTGAAAATAGAGATGTTCGAAAAGCTATAAGTCTTCTTTTTGATTTTCAATGGACCAACAAAAATCTTTTTTATAGCCAGTATAAAAGAACAGAGAGTTTTTTTGAAAACTCCCAACTAAAAGCTACTGGTCTGCCATCAAAAGATGAGTTAAAACTACTAAATCAAATTAAAGAGCATATTCCTCAAGAGGTATTTACAACTGTCTTTAAAACAAGTGTTACAAAAGGAGATGGAAAAATAAGAAATCAGCTAAGACAAGCACTTAGACTATTTAAAAAAGCTGGATACTCTTTAAAAAAAGGAAAGTTAGTTGACAAAAAAGGAAAACAACTCTCTTTTGAAATAATTTTGGCATCTGCTACTTTTAATAGAATCCTTCTGCCTTTTAAGAAAAACTTAGCCCAAGTGGGAGTTAGATTAGATATAAAAACTATAGATAGAGTTCAATATATCAATAGACTACAAAATTACAAATATGACATGACACTAAGACCTTATAGAATGTCAACTAGTCCTGGAAACGAACTTTATGGATATTTTTCCAGCAAGTATGCAGATACAGTTGGAGGTAGAAACTATTCAGGAATACAAAATAAAGGTGTTGACTTCTTAGTTGAAAAAATTGTGAAAGCTAAAAATAGAAAAGATCTCATCACAGGAGCAAAGGCTCTAGATAGAGTTTTGCTTCACTCTCATATGCTTATTCCAAACTGGTATATCGACACTTTTAGAGTTGCCCATTGGAACTACTTTATCATTCCTAAAAATAAACCTAAATACTCTTATGGACTTTTCACTTGGGGAATTGATGAGAAAAAACAGAAGAGTTTAATAGAAAAATGAATACCTATCTATTAAAAAGATTTTTTCTAATAATCCCTACTCTTTTAGGGATTATTACTATTAACTTCTTTGTAATTCAAACAAGTCCTGGTGGTCCTGTTGAACAGTTAATAGCCACACTAGAAGGAGAGGCTGATGGAAATTTGGAAAGAATAACAGGAAGTGGTTCAGATGACTTTCTTTCCAGTGAAGTCAATGAGGATAGTGAGACTCAAAAAATCTACAAAGGTGCACAAGGACTTGATGAAGAACTTTTAGAGGAGATCAATAAACTTTACGGCTTTGATAAACCAATAGAAGAGAGATTTTTTAAAATGCTTAAAGACTACCTTCTTTTTGATTTTGGAAATAGTTTTTTCCGTGATGCACCTGTTGTAGATCTTATATTAGAAAAACTGCCTGTATCTATATCCTTAGGACTTTGGAGTACACTTATAATGTATCTTGTTTCTATCCCTCTTGGAATTAAAAAAGCCATAAATCATGGAACTAAATTCGATGTGTACACCTCAACTATAATCATAGTAACAAATGCAATACCTGTGTTTTTATTTGCCATTATTCTTATAATATTTTTTGCAGGAGGACAATATTTAGATCTTTTTCCATTGAGAGGTCTTTTTAGTGATAACATTAACCAAATGTCAACTATTGAAGCAATAAAAGACTACTTTTGGCATCTGGCTCTTCCTATTACAGCAATGGTTATAGGTAGTTTCGCAGGACTTACAATGCTTACTAAAAACTCCTTTTTAGATGAGATAAAAAAACAGTACGTTTTAACAGCAAAAGCAAAAGGGCTAAGTGAGACAAAAGTTCTTTATAAACACGTTTTTAGAAACGCAATGCTTTTGATTATTTCAGGGTTTCCAGCTGCATTTATCGGGATCTTTTTCACAGGAAGTCTTCTTATTGAAATTATTTTTTCACTAGACGGACTTGGACTTTTAGGTTTTGAAGCAACACTAAATAGAGACTATCCTGTTATGTTTGCAACCCTTTATATTTTTACTTTGATAGGTCTTATTACTTCTATAATCAGTGATATTACCTACATGATAGTAGATCCAAGAATAAACTTTGAGACTCAAAAATGACACTAAATAAAATAAATCAACGACGACTAGAAAACTTTAAAAACAATAAAAGAGGCTACTACTCTTTTTATATATTTACAGCACTATTTTTAATCACTCTTTTTGCAGAGTTCATTGCCAATGATAAGCCAATTCTGATTATAAATAAAAGCCAATACTTTGCTCCTGTGTTTCAAGACTACACGGAAAAAGATTTTGGTGGAGATTTGGAACTTAATGTAAATTACAAAGATGAATATACTCAAGATCTTTTAAAAGATGCTTTTATCTTGTGGGCACCTATTAGATACTCCTACGATACTATTAACTACAATCTTGAAACCCCAGCACCATCAGCTCCAACGGTAGATAATCTTCTAGGAACAGATGACCATGGAAGAGATGTTTTAGCAAGAATTATCTATGGATTTAGAATCTCAGTTCTTTTTGGACTAGCTCTTACAATTTTTAGCTCAATTATTGGTATTTTTGTTGGTGCGGTTCAAGGATATAAAGGTGGAAAGATAGATCTTTTTGGACAAAGATTTATAGAGATCTGGTCAAGCCTTCCTACTCTGTATCTTTTAATGATTCTCACAAACTATATAACTCCAACTTTTTGGTGGCTTTTAGGGATCTTACTTCTTTTTTCTTGGACTTCTTTAGTTGGAGTTGTTAGAGCTGAATTCTTAAGGGGAAGAAACTTTGAATACATAATGGCAGCGAAAGCTTTAGGGGTTAGCGACAATAAAATTATGTTCAAACATATCCTACCAAATGCAATTGTTGCAACAATTACTTTTATGCCTTTTATTCTTAGTGGAAGTATCACAACTCTAACATCTTTAGACTTTTTAGGTTTTGGTCTTCCTGTTGGAAGCCCAAGTCTTGGAGAGTTACTTGCCCAAGGAAAAGCAAATCTTCACGCACCATGGCTAGGAATAACAGCTTTTGTTGTACTTTCATCTATCCTTATTCTTCTTATCTTCGTTGGAGAAGCAGTAAGAGATGCTTTTGATTCTAGGAGTAATTAATGGATATTTTACAAATTAAAGATCTCAAATTATCAATTTCTCAAAAAGAAATTATTAAAGGAATAGATCTTTGTATAAAAAAAGGAAAAATCACTGCATTAGTTGGGGAAAGTGGAAGTGGCAAGTCTATGACTGCAAATTCTATTTTAAAACTTTTTACAACCAACTATAACCTAAGTGGAAATGTTTTTTTTCAAGACAGAGATCTTATCAAGCTAAAAGAGGAAGAGCTAATGAGTATTAGAGGTAGTGAGATCTCTTATATTTTCCAAGAGCCAATGAGTGCACTAAATCCTCTTCACACAGTTGAAAAACAGATAAAAGAGATTGTTACAACTCACAATATTATTTCCAATACAGAACTAAACAAAAAACTAGACAAACTTCTAAAAGATGTTGGGCTTACTGACACAAAGAAAATTAAAAGTTCTTTTCCTCATCAGCTAAGTGGAGGACAAAGACAAAGAGTAATGATTGCTATGGCTTTAGCAAACAACCCAAAAATTCTAATAGCTGATGAACCAACAACATCTTTGGATGTAACAATTCAAAAACAGATTCTAGATCTTATTATAGATCTTAAAAATAAGATGGATATGACTGTTATTCTTATTACCCATGACTTAGGAGTTGTGGAAAATTATAGTCAAGATCTCTATATTATGAAAAATGGAAAGATCATAGAGTCAGGAAAGACCCAAGAGATCTTTTCCAATCCAAAAGAAGACTACACAAAAGAACTTCTAGGAGAGATGTCTAAAGAGTTTTTCTTCTCTACAAAAAAAGAGAAGATCTTAGATGTTCAAAACCTCAATATTAACTATCCACTTTCAAAAGAGTTTTTAAAAAAGCAAAAATTTTTTCATGCTGTAAAAGATGGAAACTTTCAGCTGTTTAAAGGTGAAAATCTAGGGATAGTAGGAGAGAGTGGTAGTGGAAAAAGCTCCTTGGCAAAGGCTCTTCTAAATCTTATAGACTTTACAGGAAATGTCATTTTTTTAGAAAACTCCTTAAAAGAAATCAACAGCAAAGATCTAAAGAAAATAAGAAAAGATCTCCAGGTTGTATTTCAAGATCCTTTCGGTAGTTTAAACCCTAGAATGAACATTGAAAACATAGTATCAGAAGGCTTAGATGTTCATACAGATCTAACAAAAGAAGAAAAAACCAAAAAGATAATCTCTATCTTAGAAAGTGTAGGATTATCCTCTTTAGATCTGGAAAAATTTCCCCACGAATTTTCAGGAGGACAAAGACAAAGAATAGCAATAGCAAGAGCTATTATCCTAAATCCAAAACTAATAATTCTAGATGAACCAACATCAGCACTGGATAGATCTGTACAATTTAAGGTTTTAAACCTACTAAAGAAACTTCAAAAAGAGCTAGATCTAACATATATTCTTATTAGCCATGATTTACAAATAATAAAAGCACTTTGTAACAATACAATCGTAATGAAAGATGGAGAAATTATCGAACAAGATACAACAAAAGAGATCTTCTTAAATCCAAAAAACAGCTATACAAAAGAGCTGATTGACTCATCTTTTATTTAGGAAAATTTTGAAAAATCATAAGATCTTAATTGTAGAAGACGAATCTTTAATAGCACTAGATATAAAAAGAACCGTTTTACAATTAGGATATCGAGTTACTGATATCGCTTCAAATGAGAAAGATGTATTTAAAAGCATAAAAACCAATCAACCAGATATTATTTTAATGGATATATTTCTTAAAAACAGTTGTGATGGTATAGAAATCACAAGAAAAATACAGCAAACTAAAAATATCCCTGTTATCTACCTTACAGGCTCCCAAGATGATGCAACAGTAGACAGAGCAATAGAGACAAACCCTGTAAGCTTCATAACAAAACCCTTTAAAAGAGCAGATCTAAGATACGCCTTACAATTAGGAGAGAAACAGTACAATAACAGTCAACTCCCCTCTAATTACACTTTTAACGTTAAAGAGAACCAACTCTACTATAAAGACAAAATACAAAAGATAGGAAATAGAGAAAAAATTTTTCTCAATCTACTGTTCCAAGCAGAAGGAAAATTAGTCACATTTGAAACAATAGAAAACGTCGTATGGGAAAATGATACAGTTTCCAATGATGCTATAAGACTTATGATTTCAAGACTAAGAAAAAAGTTAGAATACGACTTTATAGAAACAATCTATTCTTTTGGTTTTAAGTTAAAACTATGAATTTTTATTAAAATATTTCAAATTTTTCATTTTGTTACAGGTTTCGATACAGGTTTTT
>JAOXRY010000443.1 GCA_025800305.1 Campylobacterales bacterium
CTTTAACTGGTCACTTGGTTTTTTCCACACTTCACACCAACGACGCCATCAGTGCTATTACAAGAATTGTTGATATGGGAATTGAACCTCTTCTTGTAGCAAATTCAGTTGTTGCCATTCAAGCCCAAAGATTAGTAAGAAAAGTATGTAAATACTGTAACAAACCAGCGCAACCTCCACAAGCTATTATTGATAAATATAATATCCATATAGACTCTGATACTAAATTTGTCCGTGCTATTGGTTGTAAAAGATGTTCTAATACTGGATTTTCAGGAAGAACTATTATTAGTGAAGTATTGGAAGTTGATAACCAACTAGCTCAGCTTATTGTCCAAAGTGAATCTAAGGAAAAATTGTATGAAATAGCTGTAAACAAAGGCTTCCAACCGATGTTCCTATCAGGTCTTTTAAAAGCGGCACAAGGGATCACCACAATAGAAGAGGTGATGAGAGTTGCAAAACTAGAAGATTAACATTACAATAGATATATGAGAAGTTTATTATTTTTTATACTTTTTACTCCTCTATATCTTTTTGGAGTCACACTCTATGTTGATGATGATACAACCCAGTGCCCTAGTGCTGGTTATACCTCTATTGAAAATGCCTTGAATAATAGTAATAGTGGAGATACAATTGTCATCTGTAATGGTACATATAATGAAAACATAACCATCTCAAAGAATAATATTACAATAAAAGGACAAAGCGGAAATAGATCTGATGTTATCATACAAGGAGGGACATCTCATCTATTAACTATAAATTCTTGGCTTAATTTTATCACAGTTGAAAATATAACTTTCAAGCAAAATAACTCTAATGAGGAAGCCCTATATATTAATGCTGTAAAAGACATAACCATAAAAAACATCTCCATCCAAACAAACAGAGGAAATGGACTTCATTTTAGTGGACAAACTACAAGGCTTATTCTTCAAAACAGTAATATCCAAACTATATCAGGAGGTTACGGAATTTACTTTAGTTCCTCTCTTACAGGGTTATCCGAAATACATAATGTAACTTTAGAAAGTTACAACACACCACTTTACGTAAAAGGACAAGTTACAGATCTTAATATAACCAATGGAAAAATAACATCCTCTCAAGGAGATGGTATCCATTTCAATGGACAATCTAGTAGGATAACTATAGAGGACACTTCAGTTAAAACAACAAAAAGTGGGAAAAAAGCTCTCTATTTTTCTAGCCAGATCAATGGCAATATTAATATCAACAACCTTACTTTAGAAAGTGATGACTCAACATTTCACGTAGGCTCTAATGTAAATCAACCTATAAAAATTGATAACTCTGATTTTACATCAGACAATGGATACGGACTCTATTTTCATGGAAGTGTTCATGACGGTATAACTCTAAATAAATTAAAAATAGACAGTAAAAACTCTTCAATCAATATAAAAGGACAAACAGGAAGTTTCGCCCTTACAAACTCTCAACTACTATCAAGTGACAACCATGGACTAAGTTTTGAAAGTCAGACTGGTACGATAGACATTGAGGGTTCTAAAATAGACAGCTCTCAAGGGAAAAATGGAATATATTTTACTTCACCTCTTAACGGGACTGTTACTCTTACTAATACAGATCTTAAAAGTAAAGAGACAGGAATAGAGATTAAATCCCAAGCCAACAAACATCTGGCAATAAAAGAATCCAATATTACTTCTATAGATGACTATGGGATATATTTTAATAGTTTTGCTTATTCTGGGGTAAGTTTAGTTAATAGCAATCTTATAAGTAAAAAAACTTCCCTTTATCTTAAACAAGATACTGGAGGATTAGAGGCTACCAACAGTAAAATCATCTCTACTGATGAAGATGGAATTTACTCTAAAGGTCAGCTAGGCAGTAGTTTTATCTATAACCAGACAGATATTGAAGCAGGAAAATCAGCTCTAGTTTTTAATGGAAAAACCAATGTAAAAGTCTTATTGGAAAATGGAAAATTAACCAGTAAAAAAAATGGTATTTCCTTTGAAAAAGAAGCTAATCAAGGGATTTGTCTTAGAAATATGACAATAGACTCAAAAGAATATGGAATTCAAACAAAATCTAATGTGTATGGTAATGGATTAGAAATTGAGAACTCTAAAATACTCTCACAAAAAAGAGCAGTATATGTTCAGAGCAAAAAACAGGTCAATCCTATATTTGAGAATTCAACATTTTACTCTTCCAATAGTGACACTGTTTATCTACAATTAAAAGATTGGACTTCCTTTACCTCTACAGGAAATTGTTTTAAATCCCAAGGCAATAAATATGGAATCGACTTACAAATTAACAAATCTAATCGTGTAAATGTAACCAACAACTGTTTTTATAATGATAATCCACTATACTATGGAAAATCATCCAAAGCAGGATATAATTTTACTTCAAATTATTGGGGTGGTGTTAATAACTATAATTCCAATAACATCAGTGACAACAATGCTTTAACAAACTGTCCTCATACTTGTAACTTTACAAACGGAAGCCCTCCACAAATTTCAACAAACCTCTTTACTGTAGCAGAAAATCAGACAGCTGTTGGAAATATAAATGCTACAGATCCAGATGGAGATGTACTAATTTATTGGATTTCTGGAGGAGATAGTAGTAGTCTTACTATAGATGGAAATGGTTTGTTAACCTTTAAAAACCCTCCCGATTATGAAAGTAAAAATACATACTCTTTTACAGTTCATGTTGATGATGGAGAAAATGAAGTAACAGCAACTGTCACTATTAATATAACAGATGTCAACGAAGCTGTTGATTGTAATTCTTTTAACTTTTCTTTTAACTCTATAGAGAATCAAATCGTAAGCAGATCTTTTCCAATAACAATTACAGCAACTTGTAATGACACAGGAACAATGATAGATCTAAATAGTGTAGTTTTACAATACTACAATCAGTCAAGTACAAAAATTGAAAATTTAGGAACTGTTGATATTCTTAAAGGAAACAACTCTATCCTTACTACGCAAATTAAAATTCCAAATGGTTATCTTAATGGCTTTTTAAAAGCAACATACAATACAAGTAATAGTGATTCAAACCCTTTTGATGTTTTACCTAAAGCACTTTCTATTACAAACTTTCAACTCATAAATCCCAATGGACACAGTTTCACTTACTTTGGAAATACTAACCAACCTGCTACTCTAACTTTTGATATCAATGGAATTGATGAAGCTGGAGATATCGTCACAAATTACGACTCTAACCAGATTGCTAATAATGTAAATTTCACCCTTAATTATATAGGAACAGGAAATTATGATGAAACATATAACTACATAAATACACAAGTTCCTTCTTCAGATTTTACCAAGGGAACAGCAAAAGTTTCAATTCCTATTAACTTTAACAGAGACTCTAAAACTCCTCTTAATCCTTTAAAACTTGAAAATGGAGTTCTTCAAATCCATGGAAGAGATAGTGTCTTTAATATTACCGCTCCTGTAACTAATATTAATAATATGACTGCTGAGTTTTTTTACGGAAGAATAAATCCTGTTGATGGAAATGGAGAGACAGATATAATTGGAAAAGTCTATTATGAGATCTTCTCTTCTACCAATGAAGGAGAAGCAAGTGTTGATGGTGGAAATTGGTATCAAAAAAGAAGTGATAATACTCCTGTATTTAGTTTTGGAAACTACTCAAGATCTGATGGTGGAACTGTAGATGCCACTATAATCCCAAAAGAAACCTTTGACAGTGTTACTTTTATCCATCCTGGAACCAGCAGAAATGTAAAAGTCACTATAAATCAAGAAACCATAGGTAACTATCTCTACTACAACCCTTATTCAAAGAATAATAAAACTATTTTTTATATGAATTTTCAACAGCCAACAAACAATCAAAATAGCAACAAAGATATTGTAAATAATAGAGGAATCAATTTTTCTTCTCAAGGAAGATTAGGAGAATAGGAAAAAGGCTAGTTTTTAAACTAGCCTTTTAAGTTTTTAATTATGCTTCTTCAAATAAAGATCTAGCAACATCTGCTATATCTTCAGGATTAAATCCATATTTTTCAAATAGTTTTCCAGCTGGAGCTGACTCACCAAAAGTAGACATGCCACAAACAACATCAGCAAACTTATGCCATTCCATACCACTAGCCATCTCAACAGCTATAACTTCTGTATTTGGATTGATGATTGAATAGATATAGTCACTATCTTGCTCGTTGAATAGATCAAAACAAGGAACACTTACAATGTTAACACCCATACCATCTTTTTCTAACAGTCTTTTTGCTTCGATGATTAGACCAACTTCACTACCACTTGCAACTAGCGTAACTTGAGGATTTTTTACTTTTTCCAGTAAATATCCACCTTTACTTACATCTCCTTCTGTTTTAGATCTGTCTAGTAGAGTTGTTTTTTGTCTTGTAAGTACGAACCCACTTGGAGCATCAAGTTCTAATGCTGTTTTCCAACAATCAACATTTTCATTACCATCAGCAGGTCTAAATGAGTAGAAGTTAGGCATTGCTCTAAATGTACTTAACTGCTCAATTGGCTGGTGTGTTGCACCATCTTCACCAACACCGATAGAGTCGTGTGTCCAGATAAAGAAGTTTTTAGATCCCATTAATGCTGCAACTCTCGCTGCAGGTTTACTGTAATCACTAAAAACATAAAAAGTTGAGTTAAATGGTAAGAAAAGACCATAATTAGCCATTGCATTTGTCATAGCAGCCATTGAGTGTTCTCTAATACCAAATCTAATGTTTCTTCCCTTTGGAAACTCTCCAAGACCTTTTAGTTCTGTTTTATTTGAACTAGCCAAATCTGCTGAACCACCAATAAATCCTGGAAGTCCTTGTGCAATTGCTTGTAAGATCTCTGAATTTGTCTCTCTTGTTGCTTTTGCTTCTGTAAATTTTGGAAAATCAATATCTGATACACTAGGATTTAAAAGTTTTTCTAAAAGTTCTTTAGAGTCACTATTAGAATCTACCAACTTATTCCACTCTTTTTCTGCCAAATCACCTTTTTCAATAGCAACTCTAAACCTCTCTAAGGCGTCATCCGGAACTGTAAAAGACTCCAATGGAAACCCAGCATTCTCTTTAGAAGTTTTTATCTCTTCCTCACCTAAAGGAGCACCATGAGTTTTGTGGCTTCCTTCCATTGAAGCAGAACCTTTACCAATCTTTGTTCTTGCAATAATTAAGAAAGGTTTATCACTTGTTTGAGCTGTAGCAAAAGCAGAATCAATCTCTTCGTAGTTGTGACCATCGATTGTCACAACTTCCCAGTTTTGAGATCTAAATCTTTGCTCGATATTTTCTGTGAACGTAATATCTGTATTTCCATCAATTGTAATGTCATTGCTATCATAAACTAAAACAAGATTATCTAATTTTTGGTGTCCTGCAACAGAACAAGCTTCGTAACTAATTCCTTCTTGTAAATCACCATCACCACAAAAACAGTAAACTTTATGATCAATTACTTTTCCATTATCATTATTTAATATATGACTTCCATGTTTTGAAGCTAAAGAAAAACCAACAGCATTTGCTATCCCCTGCCCTAAAG
>JAOXRY010000004.1 GCA_025800305.1 Campylobacterales bacterium
AGTTGGAAAATAACAGACTGAAATGATTAAATTGAAATAAAAACACTTGGAAATCTTTAGAACACTTGCATGACTTCTACTGTTTATACTGAACAAAATTTGCATATCTGAAAAACTATTTAAATAGATTAAGGTCTTTCAAGAAGAATCCCATTCACTGCAAATCTTTTGATAAGAAATTTGTTAAAAAAAGACTCAAAATCAGTTGGAAGATACAAGGAAATGAGTGATATCATCTATGGCTGACTTAAACTTCAGGTGAAGACTTTTGTGAGCTTGAATTTAAAAACATCTGTTTTTAAAAAGAGTAACCGTGACTAAAAATAGCAAGAGTTTCCACTAAAAATAGTTTTTGCTAAAAATAGTAAAATTGATGGTTTTTTTTCCGTTTAATTATTGCTGTATTTCGATCCAGCTTTCGAGGATAACATGTTAAATATCAGGATAAAATGTTGTGGAATGAAGTCTGAAGGGCATTTGTTCGTACCTGACAAACTTTAATTATCTTGTTTATCACAAAACGTAATCTAATAATTGATCTACTGTGGAAAATAGGTTATAGGCATCGGAAAGGGTCAGTCGATATGTGTCTAGATATATGACGTATGCTTCGACTACATTGTATCAGTCACAACAATCGGATTGAGGCTACTATCTGCTATCTTCACATGAGCGTCGGTGGGACTTGGGAACTTCACAAGCTTACTGGA
>JAOXRY010000009.1 GCA_025800305.1 Campylobacterales bacterium
CTTGTGGAAAAGTATCCAAAGTTTGCTTATATGATAGGTGAGTTTATCTCTAAAAATAGTGATTATAATCAGATAAAATATCACTGTGCGCCATATGTGACCTATCTATTTGATAAGTATAGATATGGACAAATCTTTATAGATATCTTTACAAACTGTAGATTTAAAGAACTATATATCGCTATGGGTGAAGACTATTATGATGAGATGGAACGTTTTTCACCAAATATTTTAAGATATTTCCTTGAAGATGAAAAAAATATTGAAACTTACAAACAAGCTTTATTTAAATCTTTAAAAAGAAGACCAATAGAGCCAAGTGAAATCAATCTTCATAGAATGTTAGATGATAACCATGATAGCCTACTTTATAATGTTTATGAAGATGAGGATACTGGCGAGTTTGATTATGAGCAAATGCAAAAAGATGGTATCGAAGAAGAGTTTGATGATATGAAGCTTTGTGGTGTATATATAGAAGAGTTTATACAAAATCTAAAAGAAGAGATGAATGAAGTTTTAAGGGATGTGCTTTTAAAAGATTTGTACTATTACTCAAATCCTGTTTATAGTGATACTACCACTTATGGTGATACCTTAGATGATGTATTTTACCAAGAGTATGATGAAGAAAATGAATATGAAACAAATAAAGAATTCTTTTTAGAAGGTTTTGAAAATGGTGAAGAGATTCTTGCTTATATTGAAGAGGATAAAAACCCTGATATTCTAAATACCTTAGAGCCTACACTTTTACGAAAGTTAGCCTTTGAGAAGAAGTTGTATATTTATAAAAGGTTTGAGTACTATGGAAGTGGAGGTTTTTCTTTTGGCACTGATCTTGAACAAGATGTATCCTTAGAAGATATTTTAGAAAAATTTATAGCTCCTTATTATGACCCTGATAGTTTTTATATACAAAATGATGGGAGATC
>JAOXRY010000043.1 GCA_025800305.1 Campylobacterales bacterium
AACACTCCAGTTTTGATCTAAAAGATCCCATTGATTGCTAGTTAGAGAGAGGGTAATATCTAATTGTTCGTCATTGATAATATCAAAGAGAGTGTCTCCTTCTGAAATAGTCTGTCCTAGACTGATATATCTATTGGTAATAAATCCAGAAAACGGAGCTTTTATAATCGTGTTCTCATAATCTTTCTTAGCTGATTTTAGCTGACTAAGTCCTGCTTCAACTCTTGTTTTTGCTATTTTAATTTGAGGGATATTTAGTGTAAGATCTGAAGGTTTTCCTTTTATTCCAGATCTTTTCCAGTTTTTCAACGCAGTTTGGGATTTTTTCTCTTCTAGTAGCAATTCTAACTTCGCTTCTTCAAGATTTTGCTTTGCGAGATCAAGTTGATTTTTGTATCTACTGGATTCAATTTTTAGTAGTATTTCTCCTTCTTTTACTTGTTTTCCTGCTAGTGCTTGAGGATTAAAAGTGATTATCTCTCCAGATACATGGGTTTTTAACGTTGCCGACCATCTAGGATTAATTTGTGCAAAAGTTTTAATTTCTCCTTTGTATCCACTAGAAGAGACTTCAACTACTGAGACAGAAGGAAAGAATTTTTCACTTTTTTTCTTTTCTACATCTACATTATCTTCAATCAAAGATAAACCTATTATTACAATAAATAGAGTTCCTACAGAACCATATAGCCATTTTTTATTCATTTTTTCTCCTTTGGTAGTTTTTCAAATGGGTAGCCTATTGCTAAAGCTATGTTAATTCTAGATTTTAGAAGAGTCGCTTGGGAGTTTTTTAGTTGATACTTAGACTCTAAAAAGTCTGACTTTGCCGAGATAACTTCAAAAAGTGTTGCTTGTCCATTGGCAAAATTATCCTCAGTAAAAGCTAGAGCTTTGGTTTTTTCAATAAATTCTCTTTTTTTAATGAGATGTTTATTTTGTAAATTTTTATTTGTCGCCAAAGATGTTTCCAACTCTTCTAATGCTGTTAGAACAGTTTTTCTATAGTTCCAAAGAGAACTTTCTGCTTCAGCAGACTTGTTTTTTGCAATAGCCTCTAATGCACCTGAATTAAAGATAGGCTGGGTGATTCCACCTACTAGTTGCCAGATTGTATTTCCAGAAAGTATATCTTTAGATGAACTGCCACTTCTAGACAGTGAAGTAGATATATTAATTTGTGGAAGTAATGCTTTATAAGAAGCACTTGTCTCTTTATCTAAAATTTGCAATTCTTTAAAGGAGCTTTGGATATCAGGACGTTCTAGTAATGATGTAGAGCTTATCTCTTTAGGAAGTTCAAGTAGTAGTGCAGATAGATGGCTTTTAGGGATATTAAAATTTGCAGAAGGTTCATATCCTCTTAGTATATTAAGTTTAAAAAGTAAGATTTTCTTTTTTAAGATTAGGTCTTCTTTATTCATTCTTATTTTAGAAAGAGTAGTTTTAGCATCAGTTAAGTCGCTATAGCTACTTAATGAGTTTTGATAATCTTCTTGTGTACTGTTTATGTTATTGATAGCATTTTTTTCTAAATCTAGAATGATTTTTATCTCTTGTTGTACTTCAACAAAACTTATCCAATAGTTTATAGCTTGAGAAAGAAGAAGCCTTTTCCCATGAAGGTAGTTGAATTTTTCTTGTTGAGTACGAAGCTTAGCCGCTTGTGTTTCATCTGCCATTTTCCCCCAAATATCAAGAGTCCAACTTACGCCAATATTGGCAGATATTTCATTTGTTATTTGTGGTTCTAGTGTTTTATCCTTAGTTCTTGTTGACGTAAGTTGAGCATTTATGGTTGGTCTAGAAGAAGCTTTTGTGGCTTTTTCAGTTTCACTTAGACCTTTAATAGTTGCACTCATTGATTTTAGGTCTGGGTTGTTTTTCGAAACTTGAAAAAGATAGTAAAAAAGTTCATTCTTCTTTTCTAATTGAAAAAGTTTTACGGTTGATTCATTAAAAGAGTCAAATTTCCAATTTGTTTTTTGAATTTTTTGAATTTTTTTCTCTTTTTGTTGGACATTTTTATATCCACAACCGTTAAATAAAAATGACGTTAAACCAAGTAATAAAAAGGTTTTTTTAAGCATGATGGAGTCCTTTAATAAAAATAATAATAAAATTCTATCATATATGGACTGATCGTCCATAAAAATAAAGGAGTTTTTTATGTCACCAAAAATTGTTTCTGTTGAAGGGAAAAGAGATGATATTATTTCCAAAGCAATGGAATTTATAGAGGAGCAGGGGATTGAAAAATTTTCTACTGGTAGTTTTATAAAACATTTTAAAATTGGAAAGAGTTCTTTGTATCACTATTTCAAATCTAAAGATGAGATCTTGTATGAGATCTACTATAAAATTGTTATGGAAGATATTGAAAAAAGTAGAGAAAAAATCAAGATAAATATGTCCATAGAAGAGAAGATGGATATTATTTTTGATTTCTATCTAGCAAGTGATAGTGTTAATAAAAAAGTTCAGAAGATCTATAAAGAGTTTCTTCATATCTCTTCAGAGAAAAAAATAGATAAATTGCAAGAGTATGATGAGAAATTGCTAAAAGCTACTAGAGATCTTATCAGTGAAGTTTTTGAATATGAGATTGAAAATAGAGAGTTCTCTCCTTTATCTTTAGATATGATTAATTCAATTATTGTTACTTCTGACGGGATGCTTTTATACTCGTTCTCCGTTGATAGTTTTGATCTTTCCTATGAGTTTAGAAAATATCTTGATACTACTTTAAAATTATTCAAAGGGTGTAAAGAGTCATGAAAAAGATTATTTCTATTGTATTACTATCTATTTTGTCCCTTGGAGCTAATGAAGGAGTTTTAGAGTATCAGTTAAAAGATGATGGGAAAGAGATAGGTTTTATCCGTTATCAAGGTTTTACCAAAAAAGGTGATGGGAATATTTACGCACTTCAAGAGATAAAATTTTTAGTAAAAGCCCTGCTATTCTCTTTTCGTTATGACTATAAAGAGAGTGTAAATATCCTAGATGATGGTTCTATCTCCTTTAGTGCTTATGAAAATATTGATGGTGATAAGAAAAAAGTCCATGGGGTTATAAAAGATAACAGCGTTATTTACAAAGATGGCACTATCTTAGATATATCAAATATTGATTCTATTCCTTTTTTATTAACAAGCAGAGATCTTCAGGGTAAAACACCTTTGAAAAACTTTTCAGTAAAAACATTTGATGTAATGAAAAAGAGTATCAAAGTAAATAGTTATGAATTTTTAGAGAGAAATGAAGGGATCTTACTTTATAAAATGGATAATAGTTTAGATAAAGAGGGCTCTTTGGTAGGTTTTGATAATGAGGGAAATGTTGTATATATTGAGAATAATCTTTTCCAAGGAACAATTAAAAAGTAGAAATGAATCGATTTATTGTATTTGTTATTTTTAATACCAGTAGTGGTCTTTGAAGGGAATAGTATAGGTATTGTAACAGGGATTGTAAAAATTAAAAATAATTTAGAACCAAACTAAGATACCTACACCATTCACTCCCACAGTGATATAAAAACATATAAAGAAGAAGTTATATTTCTATCTTTTGATTTGGATTTTCTCAAAGAAGATGGATTTGGTCTGGCACATGAGTTTCAAAATAAGAGCTATAATGTACTCTCTAAATCGACTTTTTTAGCATATAGAACCCCTTATTAATCAATAAAAAAGAGACCTTTTTTTCTTGAAGGTGTTATTTTGTACCAAGATATTAAGTTCAATATTGACTTTTTTGATAGAACCACAAAGACTATTCTTCTAAGTATGAGATACAAACTTTGAGAAGGCTGGTTGAAAGATTATGAAATGGAAAAAGAGATGTTTTGATGAACTTTGTGAAAGTACAGAACAAGTAAAAGAGATAAAAGAAGGGAAAAGAAAACCATGAACAAGAAAGAAGACATCCTGAAAGACCTGCTAGGGTTCTTCTCAATGTTGCAAATAATCATCTTGAAGTATTACAGGAGATGATTGGCTAAAAATTACACTTAATGTCAATATTCAAAAAAAAACGATATAATCTTCAACTTTTAAAAAACACAAAAGCGGATTCATGGAACAAGTTGATAATCTAATTAATAAATTTATTGCAGATGTAAACGAACAAAGGGTTACAAACCTTTATAACTCACAAGCCCAAGGTAAAAGAGTTCGGGCAAAACTATCGATGATTATTGGAGATAACAAAGAGGAGTCTATTAAGTTAGCTTCTATTATTGAAATGATCCATTTAGCAAGTTTACTACATGATGATGTAATTGATGATGCTGATACAAGAAGAGGGAAGCCTTCTGTAAATGATATGGAAGGAAGTAAAGTTGCCATTATGGTTGGTGATATCTTCTATTCAAAAGCTTTCCATGAATTAACAAAGCTTGGAGAGGATGTTTCTGGAATTGTTTCAAACTCTGTTGTAAAACTTTCCAAAGGAGAAATGCAAGATGTATTTCTTGGACGTGAATTTAATCAAGATCCAAGTAAATACGAAGAGATGATTTACTTAAAAACAGCGTCACTTATTGAAGCAACCTGTGAAGCTGCTGCGATTCTTGCAAATAAAGACAGAGAAAAATATAGAGTTTTTGGAAAAAACCTTGGTCTTGCTTTTCAAATAATTGATGATATTTTAGATATTACACAGTCTGATGAGGTACTGGGAAAACCAGCTTTCCATGACTTTAAAGAGGGGAAAACGACTCTTCCATATATCTATCTTTACGAAAGCTTTGATGAGGGAAATAGAGAGAAACTAAAAAGCTTTTTTCTAAAAGATCTAAGTGATGAAGAAAAAGCTTGGATTAAAGAAGAAATGATTAAAACTGGTGCACTGGAAAAAACAAAACAACAAGCTTTAGATCTAGCAGACGAAGCTAGAGAAATGGTTAGGGATAATCCAATGTTATTAGCCATAATTGATAAAGTTGTAGATAGAGAATACTAAGATGAAGAGTTATTTAGTTGTTAGCTTATCCCACAAAAACTGTGATATTGGAACAAGAGAAAAACTTGCTTTCGATGTTGATACTCAAAAGAAAATCTTAAGAGAATTTATAAAAAGTCCGCATATCTCAGAGTCTATATTACTTTCTACATGTAATAGGGTTGAAGTCATTATTAAGTCTAAAGTTTCTAGAGAAGCATTGAACTTTATATTTACACTTTTTGAAAATTATTCCAATGTATCAAAACAAGAATTAGAAGGTAGAGCAGATATCTATGAAGAAGAAGGTGCAGTAAAGCATATTCTTGGTGTTGCTTCTGCTTTGGAAAGTGTTGTTGTTGGAGAGGCACAGATTGTTGGACAGCTTAAAGATGCTTACAATATGGCAAAAGAGGAAAATAGCTGTGGAAGAGGGCTTACAAACCTTATTGAATATGCTTTAAAGTGTGCTGCTAAAATCAAGAATGTGACTGATGTTGGGAAAAACCCTGTATCTGTATCTTCTGCTGCTGTTGTAAGAGCAAAAGAGATAATGGGTGGAAGCTTGGAAGGGAAAGATGTTCTTGTATTTGGAACTGGTGAGATGGCTGTGATTGCTGCTAAGCACCTTGTTGCTAGTGAAGCTAATGTTGTGATGATTGGTCGTGACATTGAGAAAACAAAAAATATTGCAGAAGGTGTAGATAAAAAAGTAAAAAGTGCAACATATATGGATCTTTCCAAATATCTCAATAGCTATGAACTTCTTTTTACAGCAACAGGAGCACCACATCCTTTAATTAATAACGACATTGTAGAGCCACAAGACTTTAAAAGATACTGGTTTGATATCGCTGTTCCAAGAGACATTGGAAAGATAGATGATCCTAATGTCAGTGTTTTTGCTGTGGATGACTTAAAAGGAATTGTTGAAGCAAATATCGCAATGAGAAATGGTGAGGCTTCAAAAGCTTATACGATTATTGGAGCAATGACAGAAGAGTTTTTTGATACATTGAAAATCTATAACGCAGATCCACTTATTAAAGATATGCGAAAAAAAGCAGAACTAGCTAGTAGTGAAGAGATTGAAAGAGCTATCGCTAAGGGATATATTTCCAAAGAGAGTAAAGAAGTTGTAACTAAACTGGTTCATAACGCTTTCAAAAAGTTCCTACATGGACCAACTGTCAACATAAAAAGTGCAATGAGTTCTCCAGAAAAAGAGGATGTTGAAAATGCAATTAAATATTTATTTCAAGAAGTAGAGGGTAGATAGAAAAAATGAGATTCTCAAGAAGTTTTATACCAACAACAAAAGAAGCACCAAAGGAAGCTACACTTCCTAGCCATATCTATTTAACAAGAGCAGGTTTTATTACACAAGTAAGTGCTGGGCTTTATGATCTTATGCCTCTTGGAAAAAGAGTTTTAGACAAAGTTAGAAATGTTGTAAAAGAGGAGCTAGACAAGGCTGGATGTGAAGAGGTGATCCTTCCTTTTGTTACTCCAATGGAATTATGGGAAGAGAGCGGAAGAGCTTCTAAAATGGGGCAAGAGCTTTTAAGAATCAAAGATAGAAAAAACGGTGATTTTGTTCTAAGCCCGACTAATGAAGAGGCTATGGTTGACCTTGTTAGAGGAAGAATTACTAGTTACAAAAATCTTCCACTTAACCTGTATCAAATCAATACAAAATTTAGAGATGAAGCAAGACCTAGATTTGGTCTTATGAGGGGTAGAGAGTTTTTGATGAAAGATGGTTATAGCTTTCATAAAGACACAGAGGACATGGTAAGAGAGTTTAATCTTATCAAAGATACTTACTCAAAGATCTTTACAAGATTAGGGCTTGATTTTAGAATTGTTGACGCTGATAGTGGAGCTATTGGTGGAAGTGGTTCAAAAGAGTTTATGGTCTTAGCTGATTCTGGTGAAGATACGATTGTTGTTTGTTCTCAGTGTGAGTATGCGGCAAATCTTGAAGCGGCTGTTAGAACTCCTAAAAAGTATGAGTTTGAAATTGGAGTAGAAGAAGAGGTTCATACTCCAAATACAAAAACTATTGAAGAGGTTTCAAACTTTTTAAATATTTCTAAAGAGCAGACAATTAAAGCTGTTGTTAAAAAAGCTCTATGTGACGAGGAAGATAAGGTTGTTGTTTTCTTTGTTAGAGGTAGCGATGAACTTGAAGAGACAAAAGCTACTAATGCTGCTGGTGCAAATGAACTTGTTGATATTAGCGAAGAAGAGATGGAAAAAGCTGGGATTGTTGCTGGATATGTTGGTGGTAACGATCTAGAAGTTGAAGCTTATTATGACAATGAATTAAATGACGGCAACTGTTATGTAATTGGAGCTAACAAAGCTGATTACCATATTAAAAACTTCAAGGTTCCAGAAGGTGTTACTTTTAAAGATCTAAACGCAGTACAAGAAGGTGATATCTGTTCTTGTTGTGGTAAGGAACTTATCTATAAAAAAGGTATCGAGGTAGGGCATATTTTCCAGCTTGGTACGAAATACTCTGAGTCTTTAGGAGCTAACTTTTTAGATGAGAATGGAAAATCTCGTGCGTTTGTTATGGGAACTTATGGAATTGGTGTGAGTAGGCTTTTAGCTGCAATTATTGAGCAACATCATGATGATAGAGGGTGTATCTGGACAGAGGAATCTGCACCTTATGCTGTAAGTATCATTGTTGGAAACTCTAAGAATGAACAGCAAAGAGAAGCTGGGGAGAAGATCTATAAAGAGCTTCAGGGCATTGGTGTTGAAGTCATCATTGATGATAGAAAAGATAGATTTGGTTTTAAAATGAAAGATTTTGAACTTATCGGTTTTCCAAAAGGTATTATTGTTGGAAAAAATATCGAAGATGGAATTGTTGAAATCGTTGATAGAAAAACTGGTGAGAAAACAGAAGTGAAATTAGAGGAAGTATGCCAGCAGTTTTAATAATTATCTATCTATTTATTGAGGTGATGGTCACATCATCTTTCTCTTCTGCTTTTGGTGGTGGAACTTTGTTTTTAGAGATTATTGGGACAGGGATTCTTGGTGTGGTTCTTATCAGTTCAACTGGGGCACATATGAATGAGTCTTTGATGAAGTTAAGACAAGGGCAGATTAACCCACAAGATCTTATGGGAAGTACCATTAGTCGAATTGTTGGTGGAGTTTTACTTTTTCTTCCAGGAATCACAACAGATATTATGGGGCTGATTTTACAATTAGGGTTTAAAAAATTTGGTAAAAATCCTGATAACAATGCAGGTTTTAGACAAGAAGATAAATATACAGAATATAATGATAATGATGATATTATAGATGTCGAAGTTATCGATAGGAAAGACAAATAGTGGAAAAATTAATTATCGCAACAAGAGAGAGCAAACTTGCAATGTGGCAATCAAAGCACGTTAAAGAGGTGCTAGAAAAAGCCCATAAAGGTTTAACAGTTGAACTGGTTCCTTACAAAACTAAAGGGGATAAGATTTTAGACGTTCCTTTAGCAAAAATTGGAGGAAAACAACTTTTTACAAAAGAGCTTGAAGTTGCAATGCTAAACGGTGATGCACATATCGCTGTTCATAGTCTTAAAGATGTTCCTGTTGAGTTTGAAGATGGTTTAGTTTTAGCTTCTATAACAGAAAGAGAAGATGAAAGAGACGCTATGCTTTCTGATAAGTATAGAAATCTTGATGATTTACCAAGAGGGGCTGTTGTTGGAACTACAAGCCTTAGAAGAAAGATGCAGTTGTTAGCTTATAGAAATGATCTCATTGTAAAAGATCTAAGGGGAAATGTAAATACAAGAATCCAGAAATTAAAAGATGGAATGTATGACGCAATTATTCTTGCAAGTGCAGGTATTAATAGACTTGATTTATCAAAAGAAGTGAAATATTATTATCAAATACCAAAAGATATTATGGTTCCTGCTATGGGACAAGCTGCTTTAGGAATTGAAGCTGTTGAAAAAAAAGAGATTTTAGATTTAATTGAAGTGTTAAATGACGATAGAACTAGTAAAGAAACTATTATTGAAAGAAGCTTTATTGAAGAACTTGATGGGGGTTGTCAGGTTCCAATTGGTGTAAATGCAGAAATCTATGATGATGGTAGTGTTAGTGTTGTAGCAAGAATCGGTTTACCAAATGGTAAAGAGGTTATGAATGATAGTTTAATTGGCAAAGCTAACGAGTATGAGACAATTGGAAAGAAACTTGCTAGTAAAATGATTAGCCAAGGTGCAAAAGAGCTTTTAGATAGAGCTTTAAAAATGAGTTAATAAAACAAGGAATTCAAGTGGCAGAAATATCTAATGACAAAATAATGAGTGTTATTCCTTCAATTAGTGAATATCAAAGAGAGTTGGATTCTTTAAATAATCAATTAGGTAAAACAACTCTAACAGGAAAAATTAGTAGTTTAGAGATTGCAGAAACTCTTTTTATCTACATGGAAGAGACACAAGAAAGGTTTACTAACCTACAAAAAGATCTAATTGATTCTCTAGTTGACGAAAGTATTATTAGGGTTTCAAGTGATATGACAGAACGTCTAGATCTTGTGAGTAATCTTTTTGAAACAATTATGAAAGACAGAGGAAGAGATGCTTTAGTACTTGCTAAAGATCTAGATGTGAAGGCTTTTTTACAAAATGCTAATGATAAAGAACTGTTTGATACTGTTGATACAGAACTAAATGAATTTTTAAAACAATACCCATTTTATAGAGATGTGTTTATTGTTACTAACGACGAGAAAGTTGTTCTTTCTAAAAGATCTAAGATAAAACAAGAGACCTCTTGTCCATTTTTAAAAACTGCTCTTTCTATACCAGATGGAGAGTTTGTTTCTCATTTTGGCGACTCTACTTTAGAACCTAAAATTAGTGATTCAATTTATTATACTGCTACAGTTTATGATGACAACGGAGCTACATTAGGTGGTGTGATTATCTCTTTTGATATGGTAAGTGAAATGGAAACAATTGCTCCATATTTTAATAACTCAAGTGCAATTACTTTGGTTGTTTCAAATACAGGAACTATACTTTCATCAAGTAGTCCTGGTTCTTTATCTGTTGGAACATATATAAAAAGAACTACAGAAGTAGAAATAATAAAATATAAAGGTATTGAATATCTTGCAATAAGTAAAGAGATTGACTTAGGTGAAGAGGAGTCAGAAATTTTCTCTGTTGTTCTTGTCCCTATAAATACTGCTTTTAAAAAGAGTAAAGATTTTATTGAACTAGATGAGGAAACTTTAGAAAAGTCTCATATAGTATCAGAAAAATTAAAGGCAACAAGAGAACAATCAGAAGAGATTAATGAAGATCTAATTGATGTTGTAATTAATGGTGAGATTATAGCTTCTAAAAAAAGAGCATATGCACTTAACCCAATTTTAGAAAATATTAGAATTATTAGTGAAAGAATTAATGTTAGCTTTAGTACTTCTATTGCGGATATTCATGATACTGTTATTAGATCTAAGCTTGATGATGTAAGAGAAAAATCCTCAACAGTTATGAGAGTTCTTTCAAGAGTTTTATTTTTACAAATCAGCGATTGTACACAAATTTCTTCTATTGATGAGATTGTTAAGGTTGTTTCAATGAAGGAAAGAGGAGAAGAGGATATCAAACTTCTTACTTCTACATTGGAGAGATATGGTAATATGAATGAAAGTTATTTCAATATTTATGCTTTTGATACTACAGGAACTATTCTTGGAGTATCTAATACTGGAGAGTCTTCTTTAATTGGAAGAGGTGTTGAAAATGATACTGTTAAAAAAGCATTGTCTTTAGGCAATAGTGGAACATATTCAATGACAGATCTCGCACATTCTTCTTTTTACTCTGATCAAGAAACTTTTGTTGTCTCTACTCCTATTACATCAAAAGATGGAAAGGTTGTTGGTGGTATCGCTGTTATACTAGACTATGAACAAGTGATTAGAAGTCTTTTAAAAATAGCAACAGGACATAAAGAACTTATCGAAGAAGAGAATAAAAATGATAAAAAAGGCTATATAGCTGTCGTTAATAAAGATGGTTTAATTGTCTCTATAGAAGGTGATTCTGAGCAGAAAAAAGGTGAAACTTTAGATGTTCCTCCATCATATTTTATAAATGCTTCTAAAGAAGGTTTTTCAGATCTTGAAAAAGTAGGGGAAGATTATTATACAATTGGAGCTACACTTTTAAGTGATTATAGAACATTTAGTTTTGATGACAATAGAAAAAGTGACTTGATTTCTGTAGTAGTATCTAAGATATAAATGAAGAAAGAGTAGGAATTTTTCCTACTCTGGTTTTTTACTAATAAACATAGTAGAGATTTTAAAACTGTAATCTTTCGTCTCTACGATTTCAAATCCGCAGTTTTTTTGAATGTTATTTAACTCATTTGAGGTGATAAATCCAGCGATAGAATCTGGAAGGTATTTATAAGCACCTTTGTCTTTTGATATAAGACCACCAATTAATGGAATCATCTGGTGAAGGTACCATTTAGCGAATTTATCCAAAGCAGACTCTCTCTCTTGTTTTGCAAACTCTAAAATAACAAGTCTTCCACCTGGTTTTAAAACTCTATAAAATTCTTTAAAAGCACTTTCTAGATCTACAACATTTCTAATACCGTATGTAATACTAATAATATCGATTGAGTTGTCTTCAAAAGGAAGCTCCGTAGCTTTACCCTCTTTGAAATTACACCAAGAGATTTTTTCCCTTGCAACATTTAACATTCCAACACTTGGATCTACTCCAACAAAACTAGAAATATTTCTTCCAAGTTTATGGGAAGTCTCCTTCCATGCAATTAACATATCACCAGTACCACAAGCAACATCAATAATTGTTAAATCATCTTTCTCTAAACCCTTTAAAACTTTTTTACAAGCAGTTTTTCTCCATCTTTGGTCAATACCAAAAGAGAGAAGTCTATTTAAAAGATCATATGTTGATGATATATTGTTAAACATATCGATAATTTTACTTTGGTCATTTGTTGTTATTGTGTTTGCCATTGCTATCCTCTTGTTATATTAAAGGGGGGAATTATACAATAATTCCATTTACGGAAAATATAAATTCAATGGATTTTAGATAATATTATTTCCATTTTTAAAGGAATTTCATGGCAGATAGAAAAAAAATAAAAGATAATTTAGAGAGTTTTTCAAAACTAAGTCTTGGAATCTCAATGGTTGTTGCTATTCTTATGGGAGTAGGTCTTGGACTGTTACTTAAAAGTTGGTTTGAACAAGATTGGCTTTTATGGTTGGGGGTTTTTTATGGTGTAGCAGCAGCAATGCTAAATGTCCAAAAAGAGTATAAAAAACTTAAAAAAGATATGGATAAAGTTGCCCAAGATCCAAAATATAAAAATTATATGAAAAACAATAAAGATGATGAAGACGAGGATTAATTATTGAGTAGATTTTATTTTAGTTTTTTTATTGTTAATTTAGTCGTCTTTATTGCTCTGTTTATTTATGGTGAATTTCAATTACTTTTAAATGTAGAAGTAGCTGCTGTAGGATCTATTATTACAACTTTAGGAAGTTTTCATGGTTATAAAAAAATGGTAAAAAATAAAGCTAAAGATTATGAAGTTATTGATGATGAGGATGAAGACAGAGATCTAAATAATCTAGAAGACCCCTATGGTTTGTATGATGACGATGAAATCAAGAATGATGAAAACCTTGATATAAAAAAAGTTGTAAAAGAAGAACGAGCTAAACTAAAAACAAATTGGGGAGAAGTTTTTTCTACCTTTAAAGCAAATATTTCTTTTTTTAGATTAGCTGGTTATGTAACTATAATATTTGCATTTTTTACACTTTTAGAAAAAGATCTTCTTCATCCAATTGGCTTTATTTTAGGACTTTCTTTAGTTCCTATTACTGTCTTAATACAGTCTAAAAAGATGCTTTAAAATTTTAGGAATCCTTTTTGCTGAAATAGTCTCAATATACAAAACTTAAGTATAGATTTAGGAGTTTAAAATAATGAAAAATTTAGCAGTAGTAATTACCGTAATAATTTTGGGGGCTGGAATATTCTTTTTTATGTCAAACAGTGGCAGTGATTCAGAAACAAATTCTCCATCATATAATAAAAAAACAGATTTAACTATAAGTGGTGTTCCTTTTCACCAAGCTAAAAATGATGCAACAGGAAATACACCGCCACCACCGCCTGTTATAAAAAGATAGCAAAAACTATTTTTTAAGTA
>JAOXRY010000047.1 GCA_025800305.1 Campylobacterales bacterium
CTTAAAACTTCTACTCTTTTAACATTACTTAATGATGCTTTGTAAGAAGAACTATTTACAATAGGTACTCCATTAATATATATAACAACTGGATTAGAGTAAGTAAATACAGAGCTGTTTAACCCTCTAAAGTTTACAGGAGAACCAAATACTTTTCTATCAGAAATTGCCATGTTAGGTATTTCTTCAATTACTTTTCCAACAGTATCAATTCCTCTTTCTTCTAAAACTTCTTTGTCAATTACAGTAATACTTTGAGGAATTTCTTGAACATTTTCCTCAACCTTATTTGCAGTAACTTTTACATTTCCTAACTGTTCTTTCTCTACACCATATAAACCATGGGCAGCTATAACAGAAACCATAGATAAACCTAAGATTTTGTTTATTTTCATATCTCTTATCTCCTTAAATTTTAGATTAAATAAAAATAGTGTAGGATTCTATTCTATTTGATAATGATTTTCAATATGATAAAAATAAGTAGAAGGATCTTTTTTGTCGTTAGGAGTATTTTTTAATGGGTAAACATATTTCTTCCAATGAAGTTTGGGATATTGTTGTAGAAAAGTTCCTTCCTCTTAGGGAGAATAGAGGGAAGGAAAAGTTAAAAATTAAAGAAAACTATGGAAACATTGACTTTCAATCTTTTAGTACTGGTAATGGAATCCGTTATTTCAATGTCGTTGGAACCTTTAATCAAGATACAACTATAGAAAACTTACACTCTTCAAATAACGGATTTTTCAGTTTTAATACAGGTGCTGAGTTCCAAATGGAAGAAACTAGAAAAAACAATGCTGTAAAATGGGGAACCAATATTTGCTTATGTGGAGAGATGGGTGAGGGTCATACATCCAATAGTCTCTATAGCAAAAATTCTGTTTTTGTAAATCATCATATATCACTTAATACAGAACTGTTTAAACAACTTACAGAAGATAATGAAAATTTCCACAATGCGAAACAGATGTATAAAGGTGATTATATTGATGTAAGATTTAACAACAACCTCAACCTTCACCAAAAACAGTTGCTTAATGATTTGTCTCAAGGATTTGCATTAGATAGTAAGCTTCATGAGATCTATATGGAATCAAAGCTTTTAGATCTTATCTATAGCTCTATAAACTCTATTAAAAATGAAGTAAATGATGATATTTATCTTAGTTCTGAAGATATAAATAGTATCAATCGTGCAAAACAGATTATTATTGAGAATATGGAAAACCCACCTTCACTAAAAGAGATCTCTTATCAAGCATCTATCAATGAATTTAAGCTAAAAAAAGGTTTTAAACAGATCTATGGAACAACAGTTTTTGGCTATCTGCAAGAGTATAGACTGGAAAAAGCAAAAAAACTTTTAGAGACAAAT
Organism: Campylobacterales bacterium; assembly: GCA_025800305.1. Taxonomy (GTDB): domain Bacteria; phylum Campylobacterota; class Campylobacteria; order Campylobacterales; family SZUA-545; genus JAOXRY01. The sequence continues at coordinate 1,379 of JAOXRY010000047.1, forward strand.
GAGATTAATATAGGAGAGGCTTCTTCACTTGTTGGGTATAAGAGTATTAGTCACTTTAGTAAGATCTTTAAAGACTATTTTGGTGTTACTCCAATTGAAGTTAAAAAAGAGCAGAGAAAAATTTACATATAACTTACTTGCTAAAAGTCTTCATAATATCAACTAAAGAGTCCATCTGAGCCATAGCTTCTGCTGTATCTTTAGAGTTTCTTATCTCTTCAACTAAATGACCTTTTGCAAAGTGTTCAACATAAGAGTTTATCATTCCGTTGACAGCACCTTTAATTGCTGTCAACTGTCTGATAACCTCATAAGGATCTTTTTCATCTTTATCACACTCTACATCTTTTGCAAGTTTATCTTTTAAAGCATTTACTTGACCAGATATTCTATTGATTCTATTAATTAGTTTTTTGTTCTCTACTTGACAATTATACATCTACTTTTTCCTTATAAAAAGATAGTATATTATCATTACAAACATTATTCCAGAACTTACAAAATCTATCAATTTTCCATCTTCTGCATGGGAAGAAAAGTTTAATAACTCTAAATTGTTAAAGTAAAGATCAAAGATATA
>JAOXRY010000052.1 GCA_025800305.1 Campylobacterales bacterium
GTTAAAACAGGTTATACAGGAACAAATGTCGCAGATATTGCAATACTATTAATCGAAAAATAAAAGGACTAATATGGGTGATTTTTTTCAAAATGGAACAATAACAACTTTACAAGATTTTGGTGAAAGAAGATATGAAGATCTAGAAAGAGAAATGATAGAACTATCTAAAAGAAGAAATATGGTTCTTTTGCTTCCTGCTCTTTATAGTGAATTTGAAACTCCAGCAATGGATAGAATCATTAATGAATTAAAAGAGATCCCATACCTTTATAAAATTGTTTTAGGTTTAGATAAAGCTACTAAAGAGCAATTTGAAGATGTAAAAAGAAGAATGTCTGTTATTCCAACTCAAGTAGATGTACTTTGGAATGATGGTCCGAATATGGAGCAGATGTATAATGAAGTTTTAGATGCAGGTTTTTCCAGTATTCATATCAGGGGAAAAGGGAGAAATGTCTGGATGTGTCTAGGTTATATTTTAGCAGATCCAGATGCCTATGCTATTGCTATCCATGATTGTGATATAGTTGATTACAAAAAAGATATGGTTGGAAAACTTTTCTACTCTGTTGTCCATCCTGCATTGGACTTTGAATTTAATAAAGGGTATTACGCAAGAGTTAACCAAGGTCTCAATGGTAGAGCTACAAGACTTTTTTATACTCCACTGATTAGAAGTTTGGAAAAAGTTATAGGAGATAATAAATATTTAGACTATATGGATAGTTTTAGATACTCTCTTTCTGGAGAGTTTGCTTTTATTCGTAGTCTTGCAAGAGGTATTAGAGTCTCTCCTACATGGGGTTTGGAAGTCTCAACACTTAGTGAAGTGTATGATCATACTTCAATCCATAGAATATGCCAAACAGAGATAGCAGATAGCTATGAACACAAACATCAAGAACTTTCAACTTCAGAAGCCAATCAAGGGATCTCTAAAATGTCCAATGATATTGCACAGACAATTTTTAGAATCCTTTCACAACAAGGAATAGTTTTTAGTGAAGCAACTTTCAAGTCTCTTATATCTACTTATGTCAATGAAGCTATTAAAATAATCACCAAGTATAACGCTGTTTCAAAAATCAATGGACTAGAGTACAACAGAGGAAAAGAGATTGCTGCTGTTGAATCATTTGCAAAAGTTTTAAATAGATCTTATAAAGAGTTTTTAAACGATCCATTGGGAGTTCCATCTCTTTCATCTTGGGTAACAGTAAGAGGTGTGATACCAGATTTTGGTGAGAAATTAGTTGAAGCTGTAGAAAAAGATAATCACACATAAAATCAAGATAAATAGTAGGAAATATCATTTTTTCTTTTAAAAAGGTTAAAATAAATTCACTAAAAGAGTTTTTGTTTCTTTTACACTATTGACAACTTAATTTAAAAAAGGTAAAAATTCATTTCCCATTTTTTTTAAAGGTCAGTAATGTTTAGAAAAATTAAAACAAAACTTCTGTTTATGACAGTTTTATCTATTGTATTGGTTACAGGAATTTCAACTATGATTTTTGTTTCTAATCTTCATAAATTAAGCGAAAACTCTATTCATGAGTATAAAGAAGAACTTTTAAAAGCTAGAAAATCAGAATTAAAAGCACAAATTGACACAGCAAGTAAAGCGATTGAAAGTTTTTATGAAAGATCTACAAAAGAGAATATCTCCTCTTCTGTAAAAGAGAAGTCTGAAGAGTTCTTAGAAATATTAAATAATTTTTACCAAAAAAATAAAAATAAAATGAGTGAAAATCAGCTAAAAGCAGAATTGAAAAAATTTGTTAGAACATATAGATACGACCATGGTATTGGTTATTTTTGGATCAATGATTTTAATTATAAAATGGTTATGCATCCAATTAAACCATCTTTAGATGGAAGAAAATTTATAAATACTCCAAAGGTTCCTTTTGTTGAATTAGCGGTTAACGGAATAAAGAAATCAAAAACAAATAGTGCTGTTATTAGTTATGAATTTTTTAACCCTAAATCTAAAAAATATGAGTATAAGATTTCAAATGTTTTTGTATTTAAGCCATTTAACTGGATTTTTGGAACAGGTGCATATAGAAGCTACCTAGAACACAAACTTCAAGAAGAAGCAAAGAAGGTTATTGGTGCTTTAAGATATGGAAAAAGCGGATATTTTTGGATTAATGATATAGATGGAAATATGGTTTCTCATCCCAAATCACATTTAATTGGAAATAACTATGCTAATGATAAAAAAGTCCCTTTTGTTCAACTGGGAATGGATTTAGCAAAAAAGAAAAAAGAGGGTTTTGTAAGTTATGACTTTCCAAAAGCAAACTCTAATAAGCCAGAGCCAAAACTTTCATATATAAAGTATTTTCCACAATGGAAATGGATGATAGGTACAGGAACGTATATTGATGATATTGAAAAACATGGAGCACTCTATGAAAAGGAAAATAATAAAGAGATCTCCCAGATGGTTTTCAACCTTATTTTATTGTTGATTCCTGTGACAATAGTTATTATCGGAATAAATATTTTCTTTAATTCAAGAAATGTATTAACACCTATAGAAACATTGAGAAGTGTTGCAAAAAATCTCTCTTCTGGAGATGGTGACTTAACAAAAAGAATCACTTTAAAAGGAAAGGATGAGTTAGCTGATGCTGCTTTTGAAATTAATCTTTTTATTGAAAAAATTCAATCAACTATAAAAGAAGCGAAAAGATCATCTACTGAAAATGCGTCAGTATCTGATGAGTTAACAGCTACAGCTAATAATATTGGACAAAGAGTGGAGCAATCCAGTGATATTATTAGTAATACTGCAAAAAAAGCAAATTCAATGGGAGAGATATTGGAACAAAGTGTCGTTGATGCTGTTAAAACCAGTGAAGACATTGAAGAAGCTGATAAAATGCTTAGTGATGTAAAAAATGATAT
>JAOXRY010000055.1 GCA_025800305.1 Campylobacterales bacterium
GATTATGAAGGATTAGAATGGGAGATAGTGAATTTTGAAGATAAGTAAAGAGAGAGAACCGTAGAATGAAAACATTTGATGTGTTTTTCTTGCTATATGATATACCTAAAGTAAAGGACATAGAAAAGAAATTTGGATATAATAATAATCTATCTAGCTTTTTACACTCTAAACTAGATTCTCTAAAAAATGGACACGTGTATAGTAAGAAAGATTTTGACAATCATTGTAAAAGATATTGTAGAGACCCATCCATTACTATAAAAACAATCAACAAAATTATAAGATACATGTATGAAAATCCTAAATACAAAAAATATGATTATGAATATAAGTTTTCTAGTTGTCCTGTTTATAAGTTCCTTAATGAGACTGTAAAAACATACACTAGCAAAAACAAACCAAACAAAGACTACCTAAATAGCACGCCTGATTTTGAATAGATAATATTTTACATAGAATATTTTTTATTCAATAAAAATCATTTTATGGGAAATATTGTTAAAGAAATATTACCTATAGATAGTGTTCTCTGGAACATATGGTTTTTATCATACTGTCTGTGCGAATCCTAAGAAAATTTTTACCAAAATGTAGGTCCTGGGGGGGCCGCTGAACATATATACTCACCCCCCAAGGCCAATCCATGAGTTGCTTTTTGGCAAGCTTTTTCTTTTTTTTCAATAATATGTTTCTTCCCATCAAAATTGACTTCTTCTTTCTTTCGTTCTTTTTGAAAAGATCAGTACTTTTCCTAACGAAAACTCTTCACTATAATCCACTTCTGTTTGAATCAAATATCCACATGATTGCAACCTTTTGTTCTAGAACTTGGCTGGCGTGAAAGTAAATGTCAAATGGC
>JAOXRY010000065.1 GCA_025800305.1 Campylobacterales bacterium
CGGCTGTTGACTGAGTTGCGCGACCATATTGCGCCAACCGTTGGGAGCGATCAGTGGGCCAAGTCCTTCAACAATAAGTACTAGGCCAAAGGCGAGCCATAAAGAGTTCGACATTACCCCTTAAAAAAACTCTATTTCTTCTAAAGACTCATCATCGTCTTTCCCAAGTTTTCCGTTAAAACGATTTCGTTTTTCTTTTGCTTCATCTAGAGAATTTTTTAGCTTATTATCTAGCATTTTGATATTATCTTCTAAGATCTCAGCATCTTTATTAATTGCGTGTTGATACTTTCTTATCGTTTTACAAATATGGTTCATTGCATCACTTGTCGCCGTTAGTTGCTGAGATAAAATGTCTTGATACTGAATTCCATCTAGAATCTCTTTTGTCGGTTCAACTCCCTCATTTTCTAGGAATTTACTTAACTCTATAGTTCTTTTTTTCGTTTCCTCTTTAACATCATTCTCAACAGTTTGTACATGTTCTAACACATCTGTTATTGTGTTTAGTACAGTGGCTAGATCTTTCACTAAATACTCTCCGTTTTTATTTAATTCTCAAAACTCTTTTAATAGCCATTTGTAATTGACTTGGATTAAAAGGTTTAACAATCCAACCTGTAAGTCCCAATGCTTTACCTTGTTGCTTTAACTCATCTTTTGTTTCAGTTGTAAGCATTAAAACAGGGATTTTCTTTCCTACATCCTCTTGTCTTAATGCTGATAAAAATTCTAAACCATTCATTTCAGGCATGTTAAGATCTGTGATTATTAGCCCAGGTTTAATTGCTTCTGTAACAATTTGATCTAAAGCCTCTTGAGCTGTTAAATACTGTTTTACCTCAATTGGCATATCTTGTGTTGCTATTTTTGTTGATGTAAGTGCTGTTTCTGAATCATCAATGAATACTACTAGCGGTTGTGACATAGTGTCTCCTTTTAATATTGTTTTTTAACGCCTCTTCAAAAAAGTGATATTTTACCACTTTTTTAAAGAAGTGTCATCTTTTATTTTTGGTATGTAAGAGTTGGTCCAAACTTTAATGGTTTAAAGACTGAAACAATTCTACTCATATGTTCAGCATGTCCTAAAAATACAAAACCACCAGGATTTAACATACTGTAAAACATCATAGCTACCTCTTTTTGACTTGCTTCATCAAAATATATCAACATATTTCTTGAAAAAATGATGTCAAACTTTCCAAGTTTTCTCATCTGTTCTTTATCAAATACATTTGCAACTTGAAGATGTATTGCACCTTTTATATCATCACTTAAAGCGTAATACATCCCTTTTTTATAAAAATACTTTTCAACTAGATTTGGTGGTATTGCATGAACAGATCTAGGTGTGTAGAGTCCTTCTTTTCCTTTATTAATAACTGTTGAATCTATATCGATTCCTACAATCTCAATATCTCTTTCAGCAACAACACTACCCTCTTCTAGAATATGAATTGCAATACTATAAGGTTCTTCTCCAGTTGAACTTGGTGCACTTAAGATTCTAATTGGTCTATGTTTTGGAACCCTTGCTGCTACTTCTTTTAATACTGTATTCGCAAGTGTTTCGAACTGATGGTTCTCTCTAAAAAAATAGGTTTCATTTACTGTAATTGCATTAGCTAATTCTTGGAATAGATCTCCACTATCATCTTCAAATCTTAATTTGGTGAAATACTGTCTAAAAGAACTAATTCTAAGTTCTTCAGATTTCTCTGATAAAAGTTTTTCTATCTTTTTAAAGTGCTTCTCTTCATCAAGATGAATACCAGTTTTTCTATATATATATTCGCTTAGTTTTTCAAAGTCTGCCCAGGTGAATCTTACAGTCATTCTTCACCAATCCCTTCTATAGCGTTGTTAATTGCAAACTCTGCGTAAAAATCTCCTGAAAATCTCTCTTTTAACTCTTTTAAAAATTCTATATCTTCAGGTTCTCCAATTTCTCCCAAATAGTCAACAGCTGTCATACAAATGTTGATGTCTTTTTCATTTTCAATAAGTTTTAATAGATATTCTCTTGATTTTTTTAGCTTTGTGTTTCCTAGTATATTTGCAATGAAAATTCTTACATCTCTATCTTCGTTTGTAAGATAGTCTTCAAAAAATTCCTCTACATCATTACCTTGCTCTTGGATAATTTCAATAGCGAGATTTCTTATGTGGGCATTTTCAAATTCTAAAAGAGAGAAAAGCCCATCAAAAATATCTTTAGTTAATTTAATTTTTCCAAGTATACTGGCAACATAACTAGTATATTTTGGATCTACTTCTCCATCAAATAGAATACTTAAAAAAACAAGACCAGCTCCATCAAATTCTTTCATTTTATCAAGAGCGTAGTACTTTTTCTCAATTTCTTCTTCAGTTTGAAAGTAAGTTAAGCACTCCAATAGTGTCTCTATCTCTTCTAGGTTTTCTTCTTTTGATATACTAGTCTTAACTAAAGCCATGATATTTACCTATTTTTTATTATTCTGTCTAATATGACAGGGAAGTCTAAGACTTCACAAGTCCCCCCTCTTAAAAAGGCCTCTTTTGGCATTCCGTACACAGAAGCTGTATTTTCTGATTCAGCGATAGTAAAGACACCCATATTTTTAAGTTCTACCATACCATCAGCTCCATCATCGCCAATACCTGTAAGTTCAACTGCAAACATCTTATTAGCAGGAAAAACTTTTGCCGCACTTAAAAACATCTCATCAACACTTGGTTTGAAAAATCTATTTCCTGTTGCCTCACCATGTCTAATAACTATTTTTCCAGAAACTTTTTTAGAGAAGTGCATATGTTCTCCACCTTTTGCTATATAAACATGACCAGCTAAAAGTTCCATATTGTGTTGGCTCTCATGTACAGGAACCTTTGCTTCTCCATTTAGTCTTTTTGCAAAGTTTTCAGTAAATCTATCTGGCATATGTTGAACAACACAAACAGCATGTGGATAATCTTCTGGTAGAGAGGAGCAAATTTCCTCAATAAGTCCTGGTCCACCTGTAGAAGAGCCAATAAGAACTACAGACTCAGCTTTTTTGCCTTCGTTCTTAGCTTCACTTTCTACTTGGTGTCCACTTCTTTTAATATTTCCTAGCTTTAGTCTTCTTCTAGGAACAGCTAAACAAGCTTCTACACCTTCTAGTATGTCAGCTTTTTCATCTCTGCCACCAATTTTCATTGTTCCAGGTTTTCCAACAGCTGCTACAGCTCCTAGATCCATTGCATCAAATGTTATCTGTGCATCCTCAGTGGTCAATGAACTTACCATTAAAATTGGAGTAGGATTTTGTCCCATAATCTCCTTTACAGCAGTAATACCATCCATTACAGGCATATTAATATCCATTGTAATAGCGTCATAATCTGTAGCTACAGCCATATCAACACCATCTTGGCCATTTCTTGCTGTTTCTACTTCATAACCAGCTCCTTCTAAAAGAGAAGTTAGCTCTTTTCTTACAAGTGCTGAATCATCAACTATTAATACTTTATTTCCCATATTTCTTAATTTCCTTCAGTTGCTTTTGTTAGCAACTTTATTTCTTCCTCTTCAAAAATAGCATCAGTTGCCATTTCTAAAATAATTCTTTTTCCAGCGTCTAAAAGTATAACGTTTGAAAAAAGTGCCTCTTCACTGTCGTTCTCTTGAATATTATCAGAAGAGATCTCACTAACTTCTGTAACACTATCAACCAAGAATCCTACTTTTTTATCATATATTTTACATACTAGTATCTTAGTATCTTCGTCTATTTCCTCTTCTAGACTCATTTTATAGTGAAGAGAGATGATTGGAATAATTTCACCTCTAAGGTTTATAATCCCATTTAGGTACTCTGGAGACTCAGGAATTGGTGTGATTTCAGTAAACCTTATTATCTCTTCAACATTATCAATACTAAATGCATACTCTTTACCTTGAAGAGTGAAAATTACAACCTCTTTCATATTGGTTTTCTCTTTTTCTTCTTCTTTTTCTTGGTAATTATTTTTGCTACTATCAATAGTTGATTTTGAGTTTTCCAGTAAATCTTCAAGTACTTTGTCATCAATTATGCTGATTAGTTCATTGTTTACTTTTGCTACTCCACTTAATTTTTCATCATTAAAGTGTTCAGGTATTTTGTCAATATCTTTTTTTTCTACATCTCTAATATCTAAAATTGCATCAACTAAAAGACCTAATGAGTTTTCACCACTTTGAATAATAATGATTCTGTTTTTCTCATCAAACTCATTTTTCATATCAAATACAGTTCTTAGATCTATAGATATAAGAACATTTTCTCTAAGAGTAAACATTCCCATAAGTTCATTAGGACTATCTGCAATGGGAGTTATGTCCTCTGGTTTGAAAATAATTTCTCTAATTGATTCTATATCTAAAGCGTAAGATTCATCACCCATTTTAAACAGAAGATATCTATTGATATGTGTATCAAAATTATTACCCTCTGTTGAGTCAACACTTGTTATTTCTTTTACATTTGTTAGTTCATACTTAGGTATCGATACTTCTTTTGTTAGCTTCTCTATAGATAAAACTTGAATGATTTCATCTTCTGTTTTGATAAGGCTAACAATTGGATCATCTCCTTCTGAATCTGTATCTTCTATAGTATTTGGATCTGGAGTAATATTATCAACAACTTCATCAACTAATATAGAGAAAAGACTCTCTTGGTTCCTAATAGTTAGCATTCTAGATTTGTAGTTTTCTACATCTACTGGATCGTTTTCTTTGTCTATAAGGTTTTTGCCATCATATACTGTAACAATACCGCCTTCTAAAGAACATATACCTCTTAACACTTTTGGTGAAAGAGGTACATTTGTTATCTCAGGTACTCTTAGAATATGCTCAATATCATCAGTTTCTATACCATATTTTGAGTCATTTAAAGATACAACAAGAACTTGGCTTAAAGCGCTCATTTTTTATCCTTGTAATTCATCCGCCATAACAGCTAACTCTTCGATTCCTTCTGCCATATTTTGAATAGTTTCAATAATTAGCTCACTTGCTTTTCTTGATTCCATCGCATTTGTAGCAGAAAGCTCGATAGCCTTTTGAATCTCTGCGATACCATTTAACGCTTGGTTTAGACCTTCAAGGTTTTGATCATTCATATTTTTAAG
>JAOXRY010000067.1 GCA_025800305.1 Campylobacterales bacterium
ATATCTATGGTGTTGGATATGGGAGCAACTATGGAACACCATCTTTTGGTCCTATTTTGGGATATAAGAAAAAAACAGACAACTGGCTTACATCAATTCTTCTTCCTGTCAATGCTTCTATTGCCTACCAAGGCTTTAATAGATTTCAACTCGGAACAAGGATCAAAGTTAAAGGAAACAATTACAGGTTTACTAGTAGTTCAATTGATCATGGTATTGTAAGATTTTCCAACGTAAAAGCAGGGTTCTTTACAAAGTATAGAATTAATAAGATATTCAATTTTAACTGTGAAATTGGACATACTCTTGACAGAAAAATAGAACTTTATGATAGCCATAAAGAAATCATGTCAGACAATATCGATAATCAAACATTTTTTAACTTTGGAATCAGCTTAGAAGTCTAATTTTATGAATACACAAAACAGATACCTCATCGCTCTTTTAACAAGTAGCTTTGGGGTGTTTTTAATGAGTATTGAATCCTTGCTTATCAAACTAACAAATATTTCAGGAAACACCTACTCTTTTTATATTGGTTTTCTTATCTTTACTTCTATGCACCTTTTCCTTCTTATCAAAGAAGGTTTACCAAAAATCATTCAGATCTATAAAAAAGAGATAAGAATAATTTTAATTGCTGGAATATTCACAGGACTTGCCAGTCTTTTTTTCATCAACTCAATAAAATATACAACAGTTGCAAATACAGTAATAATAATCAGTTCCTCACCACTTTTTGCAACTCTATTTACATATCTTCTCTACAAAGAAAAACCACAAAAAAACATCTTTATAGCCTCCTTTTTTATTCTTGCAGGACTTCTTGTAATCTTCTCTAGCCAAATTTCATCAGGAAATCTTCTAGGAGATTTTTTCGCTGTACTTTGCACAATTAGCTTCTCATTAGTTTTTGTTCTACTAGCTAAACATACACAAGCCAACAGATTTATTATCATAGGATTTGCAGGACTTTGTACAAGCTTTTTTGCATCATTTTTTATTAAAAGCTACCAGATTGACACCCAATCAATTTATCTTCTTTTAGTTGCAGGACTTTTTGTAAGCCCATTTTCAAGGGTTTTTCTTCTTTTAGGAACAAAAATCTTACCAGCTAGTGAAGTCTCCCTTTTGGCCATTCTAGAAACAATCCTAGCCCCTCTTTGGGCATGGATCTTTTTAAATGAACTTCCTGTTTTTAATACAGTAATTGGCGGAATGATTATTTTGCTTACTTTAGTCGTTAACTCTTTGTATTTGGTAAGAAATTCAAAACATTATTAGCATCAAATTTAAGTTATCCTATTAGTTCAGCAGATAATTTACCTCTACCTTTAAGAATATCACTAACTATAAATTTTATTCTCCACAAAAAATTTATTATCTTTGTTCTGTCTTCCTCAGAAAAATCGTATAAAAACATTCTTCTTTGTGAAAGTCTATATAAATATTATCTCTTAGAATATCCATGATTTTGGATATTCTTAATATACCCTTCTGGAAGTTTTTTACGAAGATTTTTGATAAAGAGTCTTAGGGCATTTTGGCTCATCTCTTTGCTCTCCCAGATCTCCTCTTCGATTTCGTAGTAGGAGATGACTCTGTTTTCGTTGATAAGCTTATTGAGAAATAGGTTTTCTTTGAGACTTAGGACGTGTTCTTCTCCTTTTACTACTGTTTTGCTTTTTTCGTAGTCGTAAACAAACTCTTCTATTTGGTTTTCTTTTAGAAACTTAGTGAAAACACTGTTTAGTTTTGTTTGATTTAGAGGTTTGACAACATAATCCACAAGATGAAGAGGGATACTTTCCATAAGAAGTTCTTGTTCTGTGTGGGCTGAGATGATAACAATTGATGTTTTATTATCTCTTTCTCTTATTTTTTTTGTTAGTTGGATTCCGTCCATGTTTGGCATTTTGATATCTGTGATGATTAGATCTGGGCTGTGTTTTTTATAAAGTTCCAAACCTTCTAATCCATCTTTTCCTACATAGACATTATTAAACAGCAAAGAGAAAAGTTCTTGAAAATTATCTCTGATTCCTTGTTCGTTTTCAATAAATAGTAGGTTATAATCTTTCAGTTTTTCTAAAACACCAAGATCCACAAGGACTCCTTTTTATGAAAATTTTAGGCTATAAAAACATCTCACGTCTTATCATGTCAACAACTGTCTTGTTGATTCTATTTAACACTGTGTTAATATCGCTTTTTTATTATGAAAATCAGCTTAATGAGTTTGAAGAAAATTTAGTACAACATAAATACGAAAAAATCAAAGCCCAAAAAGAGAAAATCAAAGATGATATTCAAAAAATCGTAGAGATGATTGAATACAAATATGATAAAAATCAAGATCTTATCAAAAAAAATAGAAAAAACATCATAACATGGATTTCACGAATAGAATTCCATCCTGAAAAAAGCAATTATATCTTTGTCTATGAACTGCTAGATAAGCCGATTAAAGACAAATTTGCAACTATGATTATCAATCCAAACAGACCAGATCTAATAGGGAAAATGATCTCTTCTACCTATAAAGATAATAAAGGATTTGCCTTTAGAGAGAAGTTTTTATCTGATATAAAAAAATTTGGAAACTCCACAATTAAATATAGCTATACAAAAACCAACAATAGTCTAGGAGAGAAGATCTCCCATTTCTATTACTATAAGCCTCTTAACTGGATCATTGCAAAAGGTCTCTATGTAGAAGATATTCAACAAGAGATAGAGGAAGATAAAAAGTTTATGGAGGTAAGGGTAAAAAAACAGATTAAACAAAACATTTTCTTTTTTTTGTTTTTCTCTCTTATCGCTCTTATAATAGCTTTTATTATTGGAAAAAGACTTCAGTTAATCATTGCCAATAAAGACAAAAAAGTAAAAAGTGTTACATCTCAGATGAGAAGGCTCAACAGAGATCTAGATCACAGAGTAAAAGAAGCAATTGAAAAAAATAAAAAACAAGAACGAATCTTAATGCAAAGATCCAAGTTCACTGCCATGGGAGAGATGATAAGCCTTATCGCCCACCAATGGAGACAGCCTATTAGTGAGCTGGGAGCTATTATTATGAATATGAAATTTCACTATGATTTAGGAAAGCTTGATAAACCACTAATTGACGCAAAAACAAGAGAAATGGAGAATCTTCTTGAGTATATGTCCAATACAATTGATGATTTTAGAACCTTTTTCAAACCAGATAAAGAGAAAGAAGATTTCTTCTTTCAAGACTCATTTAAAAGAGTTATCGATATTAGCTCAGCAATGCTTGAAGAACACAAGATCTTACTTGTTAGAAACATAGACCCTACCCTCCATATTACAAACTATCAAAATGAATTTGAACAAGTTGCTCTTAATATTATCTCCAATGCAAAAGATGCTCTTGTTTCAGACAAAATCCAACATCCTCAAATAGATATTCAGGTTTTAAAAAAAGAAGAGAAAATCACAATAGAGATCTGCGATAATGCAAAAGGAATCAACCCAGAAATCAGATCTAAGATCTTTGAACCATACTTTACAACAAAAGAAGAATCTGATGGAACAGGAATCGGACTTTATATGTCAAAAATGATTATTGAAGAGAACATGGGGGGAAAGATCTCTGTTGATAGTAGTGAAAAAGGAACTTGTTTTACTATAGTTTTTTAGTCTACTTCTTTAGAGGAAATACTGAACGACCATCATCGCAGCGACAATAAAAAGAACCTTTTTAACAACTTTTTTATACCCTTCTTCATCTATCCTTTTTCGGATTTTCATCCCGACAAATAAAGACCCAATAGCAACGATTGAGAAAGGAATAGAAGAGAGAAGAAAGTGCTTTGTGATTATTCCCTCATAAGCAAAGACAAAGAACTGTGTCCCTTTTCCCGCAAGAAAAGAGATATTCATCACTTGCACCATAATAACACTTCCAATAAGTCCAATTTCAAAAGCGTAAATTATAAAAACAGGAACCATAACACTAACAGTTCCAGAGGCAAAACCAGATGCTAAACCAAAAGACACAATTCCAGTTTTTGGATTTGTTCTCACCCAAGAGAAGATATCTAACTTCTTTTTTTGAGTATAAAGATAGAAAAAAATCATACAAGCAAGTAAAAGCTTGAAAGTATCAGCGTCAAACATGATAAGAAGCTTAGAACCTACCAAACTTCCAACAAAGATAAAAAAGACCAAAGGAAGATATTTTAAAATTTCACGACTTGGCATCCCTGCTGAAAAAATAGAGATAAGATTTAAAAAAATCGTAGGAATTAATGTAATAAAAATTGCACTTTGAAGATCTAAAATAAGAGCAAGTAGTGGAGTCACGACCATAGGAAAACCAAAACCTAAAGCTCCATGGATAAACCCAGCAACTAAAACTGAAGAAAAAACTAAAACAAGAGTTAATAAAGAAAGGGTTTCTAGGTCTATCAATGGATTAAATCTTCTCTTCTAGTGATTGTAAATTCTCTAAATTTTTCCTATAAATTATCTGTTTACCATCTAAAAACTTCTCTTTCTCCACTTTTGCTGTGTGGAAGACTGCTCTTGTTGCCTCTAGCTGTTTACTTAAAAAAGAGAGATTTCCATACATACTTTTTTTTAAATTAGTCATCTCAAAATCTTCTTGCAAAACTCTATTAATCTCAATATTTGAAGGAGTTGTAAAAGGAAACTGCCTTGGATTTGACTCATAGCTTTTTCTTGCATTTTCTCTTTCATCTTCCAAAAGCCCTAAAGTCTGAAAAGTAGCACTCTTATAATTGGATCCAACCATAACCTGAAGATGTCTAAACTCACACTCTAGTTTTCCTATAGCTATTAAGATCTCATCGTTGTAGATCTTTAAAAGGTTCTCATAGGCTTTAGAGGCAAAGTTTTGGATAAATTTATTTTTCTCTGTAGAGTAGAAGTTTTTTGTTTTTTGAAAATTTTCGTACTCCCTTTGAAAACTTTGAATTTTTGTTTGAATTTCCAAAAGAAGTTCTTCAAAAGAGACTTTCAGATCTTCTGAAACATTTTTTAGATGTTCTTTGTATTTGATGTAGTCAAGTTTGACAATTTGCTGTGTTTCAAAAAGAGTTGTGATGATTTTTCTTTTATCAATCATATAAAAAGTATATTCCTCTTTTTCTATGGGAACAGTTCCTAATAAGCTCTTTTTCCCTTCAAAATAACGTACTCTTGTCTCCTCTTTAATGTTTTTATAGATCTCATTGGAGATCTTTTCTAACATTGATTCAACTTGTCTATATCCACTCTCCATTCTTTTGCCAAAATCTATTTTGAACTGATCTATCTGGGCATTAACATATGAATCAAATTGAGCCAATTCATCTTGGAGGTTTTGAAACATCTCGATGTGCTGTCTGTTTTCTTCGATAAGATCTTTTGTTAAAGATCTTATCTCTTGCTTAATTGCATACTCTTTTGATTCATGGGCTTTTGGTTTGATTTCTATATTAATAAATCTTAGTACATCTTCAATGTTTGAGTCTTTATAGATCTTTATCTTTTCACTATCATCTTTTGAACGTATTTCTCCAACTGATGCCTCATGAACTTGATAAAGTTTATTTAATGCTTCAAAAGTTACATCATTTTTTAATAGTTCCCTAAGAACATCTAAAAATCCTGTAATTTCATCATCAACCAGCCTCTCTTTATCATGGCTTCTAGATTGAAGTGCCTGTCTAGCAGAGATGGCAACAACTTTACCAAAATACTTACCAAATTTGTTTGTTACATACTCTAAAGACTCATTAATATCATCCTCATTATCAAACTTATCTTTTTGGTTTAAAACACAAAGAGATTTATTTTTATAAAGCTTTAGATACTTATCAAGAATCTTCTCTTCACTTCTTTTTCCTGCATTATCAATAAGTGTAAGCCAGATAATTCCATCAACTTCTTGAAGGACCCTATCTGTAACTTCTGTATCACTTTCAGATTGGGAATTTAACCCTGGAGTATCTACAAAAGTTATGTCTTTTAAAATTGGATAAGGAGAGAAAAGTGTTAGATAATCAATATCTTCCACATCCTCTCTTTGATCTGTAAACTTGCTAATCTCTTTTAGAGGAAAATCTTCATCTCTTCCATCTTTATATGTCACTCTTAAAGAGACTCTATCTCCATATTTAATGTAATTCACTTTTGAAGTAACAGGAGTTACACCAGTTGGAAGGATATCTTTTGATAAAAGTGCATTTAAAAAAGTTGACTTACCACTGGAAAACTGACCAGTGATGGCAACCTTCATAGGTTCTTTAGCACGAACCCCAAGCTTATTAACCTCAATACTAAGGTTTTTACTTGGATATTGAGACTCATCCAATAAAACAGACTTAGCCTCTTTAATCACCCTGTCAAGATCTGCTTCTATCTCTTCATTGGTTTTTGAAACTTCCTCTTCGTTTTTTTCTACTTCCCTTGCCATCTCTTCATTGTGTGATTTTAAAGAGTTTAAAAATCTATTAAATAAGCTCATCAACACTCTCCAATGAAGCTAGACTATGGGTTAGATTTCCAATCTCTTTTGCCAAATCCTCTTTCATTGTCTCAATATCAGAACTACCATCACGAAGTTTTTCGATTGTGGCTCTCATACTCTCTTCTTTCTCTTTTATCTCTTTGTTAAACTCTTCAAAAGGATTTGTGTAGTCATTGGTCAACTTTTCAAAGAAAGTCTCTTTAAAGTTACCTCTAGCTTGGTAGAGACTAACTTTTAAAGAGTCAAATGTAGCTTTCAAATGTGGTTCAACTAACTCTTTTGTTTTTTCTATATCTCTTTTTCCAATTTTTAAGACTACAGATTCTATTTTATCTATTAAAGGGCTATTGTTTTTTGTTAGAAACCTTGGAATAAAACTATCTTGAAAAAGATCTTCTATGGTACTTTCAAAAGAGATATTTGTTTCCATCTTTTTATTAAAAGAGTCATTTTCATCTTTTGCATTTTCCCACGCTGAATCAACTCTTTTTTTGATTGTATACCTATAATCTCTAGCAATATCAATCAGATTGTCTTTAATCCCAAACTCTACTAAAAACTTGATTGTATCTGAGTCTAATCTCTCTTTGTTTTCAGCTTTGTAGTTGATATTATCCACTACTCTTTTTAAAAATTTAGTATAGAAATAGTTCAACTCATTGGTAATAAAACTGTCTTGAGAATCAACATAATCAATGGTCTCTTCCAAAATTGTAGAAGTTATACTTCTAAAGCTACTTAGACTTCCTTGGGTTTGGCTTTTTTGTTTCTCAAAAGATCTTAGTTCCTCTTTGAGATTTTCCTCCCCTTTTTCTAAAGACTCTAACTTTTCTTTAGACTCTTTTATCTGTTTTTCTGTAGCTTTTGTGACTTTTGAAAGAGTAGATGAGATAATTAGTTTTGTCTTTGGATTATCATCACCAAAAAGGATTTTTGAAAGATACTCCTCAACTTTTAAAATCCCACTCTTTTCTAAATTATAACCTTTTCCTAGAGCCTCTTCTGCTTTACCTGTTCTATGAAGAAGAGCCATTTTCCCAGCTAATGGAATAAACTCTAACTTTTCTAAAATTGTGTTTGTAAGTGAGGATTTTTCAATTTTTTCCAACTGATTTGTAATCGATTTTTTCGTATAGTCAATGACTTCTGCTAACTCGTTTTGGCTTACTGTATCAACCCTTGTAATAACAACCAAAAGTCTTGAAATATTTTGATAGATAAGTGCGTCTAAAATAAAATCAATATCTTTAGCCGTTGCAGATTGATTGGCATTCATAAGATGAACAAGAACATCACACTCTCTTAAATACTCTTTGGTAATCTCTTCTCTTTGAATAACTGGATCATCAATCCCAGGAGTATCAACAATCTCCACACCGTTTTTTACATACTCTAAATCTGTAAAAAGCTCTACACTTCTAACAAGATTGCATTTAAGATCTGAATGTTTTGCAGAAGTATAACTAGCAAGGGAGTTAATAGGGATATCAACACTCTTTCCCTCACTGGTTACGTACTCTTTTAATCCTTCACCAAAAAACTCCTCACTGGAATCTACAAACTCTTTTAAAGAATCGCTATTACGAGATTCATCTTTAATTTTTTCCCACTCTTCCTTGCTCCAAAAGCTTACTCTTGCTCTTTCTGTTTTACTATGTTTAATAGCTGTTAAATTGGCAGTTTCAGGAACAACAGATGTTCCTAAGATCTCACGACCCAAGATTCCGTTTAGCATTGTTGATTTTCCAGCGTTCATAACCCCAGTTACACCAATAGAAAAGCTAGAATTAACAGATGATTTTTTTAGATCTTCTAATCTTTTTTGAAAGTTTTTATCGTTAGATTTCTCTTTGATTTTGTCAATTGCAACAAATAGTTTATTAAGCTTATGGTTGAATTTTTCTTTATCATCTGAATCTTCTGTGATTTCTAAAGTTTCAACTTCTTCTTTTTCTCTCAAAGAGTCAATTAAGATCTTACTAGAGACAAAGTCTGCTTTAGAAATAAATTTCTCTTTTTGTAAAGATTCCAAAGAATTGATTATAAAATCAAGATCTCTATTTTCCTCTTGGGAAAACTTACTTAACAGTGCTGTTTTATAAAAATTAAGATCTTCTTTTTTGAATAAGTCTTGTTGAAACATCATCTTTATATACTCATTTGACAGATCTAAAGAGTTAAACGTTTCAATATTTTTACTGTTTAATGAGATAAAAATAGGGAAAAGTTCTAAAAAAGATTGGCTATCTAAGTCTATTGAGTTTTGGATTTTTTGGATTTGTTCTTGGTTTTCATCTGACAGATCTTTAGAGTGAGAGATCTGAAAAAAAGCATCAGCTATATTCATTGAATTCCTTGAAAAGTCGGGGCATAACGCCCCGTTTTATTAACTATTTTTGCATTTTTGCTCTACAAGCTTTCTTCTTAGATATGCAATTTTTGTCTGTAATGGTAAGTGTTTAGGACAGTTATCTTCACAACCTAGCATTGTCATACAACCAAAGATCCCATCATCATCACCAATTAGCTCATAAAAATCATCAGCTGTTCTTTCATCATGTGGATCTAAATCAAATCTTGCAACTCTATTTAGACCAACACCACCAACAAAGTTAGGCTTAACGATTTTTGTACCACAAGCAGCAACACAGATACCACACTCAATACATCTATCTAAATCAAAAACTTCATCAGCTACATCTGGTTCTATTTTCTCTTCGATTTTAGAGATATCTGTCTCTTTATTGGTGTGAACCCAACTTTCAACTCTCTTACTCATATCGTTCATCCAGTTTCCTGTATCAACTGATAAGTCTTTGATAAGTTTAAATGCTGCCATTGGAAGAACTGTAATTTCATCTTCTTTGTAGTTATTGATAAGTGTTCTACAAGCAAGAACAGGCTGTCCATTAACAACCATACCACAACTACCACAAATACCAGCACGGCATACAAAGTCAAAAGCAAGAGTAGGATCTTGATTCTCTCTAATAAGATTTAAAGCGATAAAAAGAGACATACCAGGAGTCTCTTCTAATTTATACTCTTGAAACCTTGGTTTATCATTCTCATCTTGTGGATTGTATCTTAAGATTTTTAGTGTAACTTCTCTACCCATTACTGATCTCCCACTCTTTCGTTTCTTACTTTGTACTTAGGCTGTAGATTGTAACTCATAAGAGCGTCTTGAATCTCTATTCTGTCTTTACCTTCAGCTTCCATCTTCTCTTTTAACTCATCAACTTCTTGCTGTCTTTTAGCACTTAGTTCATTTTCGATGATATTACCCTTAGCACCATAACCTCTAAATGCAGGAGGCATCTCCATTGTCATAATGTCAAGATCTTCATAAGTAACTGTTGGCATTGTATCAGACTCATTAATCCACTGTGTAAGTGTTCTTTTCATCCAATTAGCATCATCTCTTTTTGTGTAATCTTCTCTATAGTGTGCCCCTCTAGATTCTGTTCTATCCAGTGCACCTTTAGCTACACAAAGTGCAAGTTTTAGCATTTTTGGAACTCTATACGCTTCATCAAGTTCTGGATTTGCATATCTAGCTTTTGTATGAACTTTAATATTTTTACTTTTCTTATAAAGCTCTTCTAGTTCAGTTACTGCTTCTTCAAGTAGTTTGCCAGTTCTAAAGATACCAACTTTTTCATCCATGATATCTTTCATTCTATTTTTGATAACAAAAATATCTTCTGTACCATCCATAGCTAGTAACTCATCTAAATACTTATCTTGTTTTTGGATCTCTTTTTCAATTACTGCCGTATTAATATCAGCTTGATTTTCAGCACAGTAGTCTGCAAAGTAACCACCAATAATCATACCTGAAACAACTGCTTCAGAAACAGAGTTTCCACCAAGTCTATTAAACCCGTGAAGATCCCAACACGCTGCTTCACCTGCTGTGAAAAGACCTTCTAGTTTTTGAACTTTACCTTGGTAGTTTGTTCTAATTCCACCCATTGAGTAGTGTT
>JAOXRY010000072.1 GCA_025800305.1 Campylobacterales bacterium
GATACATAGCTTGAATATGGAAAAAGATCAGTTTATTAATCTATTTGCAACAGTTAGAGCAAACATAGAGATGAATCTTGTAAAAGAGGAAGAGGATAGATACGCAGGAATTAATGTATCTCCTATTAAAGTAGTTGAAATGGCTGTTAATAATGTAAATTATGATGTTGCGACCTTTAAAATATCAGGAATGAGAGAGACCAAGTATAGTGAATTTATCCAAGAATATAAAGACAACTATGGCAAAAAAGAGTTTAATTTAGAAGGACACTTTGAAAGAAGAAAAGAGGCAACTTTAGAAAGAACTGTAGACTTTTGGCTTTGTTGGAAAATGGAGTCTTAATGGAAGATAAGGTTTTAAATCTCTTTTTAGCAAAAGAAAAAAATAGTGAAAGAGAAAATCAAGAAGTATTGAATCTTGATGAGTTAGGTGTGATTGGTGATAGGTTTTATGGGAAAAAACCAAAAAGATCTGTTCTTATCACT
The DNA here is from genome assembly GCA_025800305.1 of Campylobacterales bacterium. Taxonomy (GTDB): domain Bacteria; phylum Campylobacterota; class Campylobacteria; order Campylobacterales; family SZUA-545; genus JAOXRY01. Next base: position 487 of record JAOXRY010000072.1, read on the forward strand.
TCAATTTCCAGCTATCAATTGATGAAAGAAAACAATATAGAAGCACAGTATGGTCAGCTAGGTGAAAATATCTTAGTTGATTGTGATATTTATGATTTGGAAGTAGGAAGTAAATTAGAGATTGGACAAGTAGAATTGGAAATTTCTCAGCCAGGAACACTCTGTCAAGGACTTGCCAAAGTTGATGATAGTCTCCCTAATCTTCTTCAAGGAAATAGAGGAATATTTGCACAAGTAAAAAAAAGTGGAAAAATCTATTGTGGTGATAATGTAAAGGTAACAAATTAAATGATGAAAAAAATCTTCATATTTCTTTTAATAGCCAGTGTAATGTTTGGAGGAAAAATCCATAAGATCTATAAAGCAGATATTGATAATCAAGAGCTGGAAAAATTGATTAATCAAAAAGTTAAAATTATTGATATTAGAACTCCCCCAGAGTGGAGTTTTTTAGGAATTATACCTAATAGTAAAAGAGTGATGTTTTTTGATGAGAGAGGTGGCTATAATATTAGAGGTTTTATAACCCAACTAGCAAAAGAAGGTGTTAACCCTGAGGAGCCATTAGTAATTATCTGTCGAAGTGGAAACAGAAGTGTTCACGTTTCAAATATACTGACTCAAATTGGTTTTAAAGAAGTTTATAATGTTAGGCAAGGAATTAAAGGTTGGATAAAAGCAGGGAAGAAAGTAACTAAAAGCTTTTAACTTTACTTCCTTGGTTGAAATATATCGTGAAGTGTTTTAGCTTCAGCCATCCACTTTGTTAGATCTTCAAAATCTTCATTTTTTATTAGTTCTTCAGCTCTGTCTAACTCTTTTCTAAAAAGTGTTAAAGAGGAGAGGACTTTTTCTCTATTTTGTTTAAAAATATCTTTCCACATCATAGGAGAACTTTTTGCCAAACGGCTCATGTCTCTAAAACCACCAGCAGCAAGTGTTAAAATATTCTCTTTGTCTTCTTGTTTAATAACAGTATTTGCTAAAGAGTAGCTAATTACGTGGGGAAGATGGCTGATAAAAGCTGCATGAATATCATGTTCAT
>JAOXRY010000074.1 GCA_025800305.1 Campylobacterales bacterium
CATATCTATTCTTTATTTCCTTCTAAAAAGAATCAAATCTGTGAAGAATAAAAATTACAAATTGAAAATTTAATTACAGTTTTATTATCTGGCAGTTTTCTAAAAAGCTGCAGCAGGTTGCCAGTGAGCTTATCCAGAAAATCAGATCAGGAAAATTGAGGGTACAAAAAGAAAACAATACTGGTTCTAAGAAAACCAACCAGATTACACATGAAGAGAGTGATACTTTAATCGTTAAATAACAGTTATTTACTGTCACTCTATATCTTATAGAGTAAGGAAGGATATATTTTCTTTACCACAAGAAAAAACGCCCCAGTCAAATACTGACTGGGGCGGCTGAATTAGCCTAATCCAATAACGTGAAACAAAAGGTCTGAAAGATAGAACATCTTACCTCTGTACCCTACGAGAGTTAATGTACAACAATTGATCGAAATTGGAAACCGTTTTTGTAGTTTTTTTTCATTTTATTTTCGATAAAGTACATAAGTGACTGAAGTCACATTACTTTGTTAAGATAAAAAAAAAGCCAGCTAGTGTGCGCTGGCTCATGAAAATCTATCAGTTTCGCTAAAAAAGTGTTTAGTGTG
>JAOXRY010000081.1 GCA_025800305.1 Campylobacterales bacterium
CTTAAAAAAGGGTTTCTAGCTATGATTATTCAATCATCTGGTGTGAGCATGTCTCACAATAGATCCTACTCAAATGAAATTGTTACAGATCTTATGATTAAATCTGATGAGTCATCAGATAATGTACCAGTTTTTGAAAAAAGACTTTCCAATCAATTGGAGGAAGGTTTTAATCTTAACAAAGAAGTCTTTGTCCATACAGGAGAGAGACTCCAAGAGTTTTTAGAAATTAACTGTATTGGCAAAAAACAGAGTTATCAAGAGTCTTTACAACACCATTTAAAAGAAGATGGAATCACAGCTTCGACCTCTTCACTTTTATTTAGTCAAACCCAAATTACCAATGAAAAAGTTTCATTTAACTCTAAAGGCTTTTTTAATACAGCAGATAATCAAAAGGTTGAGTTTGATCTTAACCTTAATTTCTCTAGCTTTTTCAAGAGTAATTACCTTAATAAATCTTCTTTAATCGATCCTTTAGTCATCAACATAGATCTTCCATCTGCACAAGTTACAAATAAAACGTTTTCTTTTGATATAGATAGTGATGGAAAGAAAGAAAAATTGGCCAGTCTAGCTAAAGGAAGTGGATTTTTAGCTCTGGATAAAAACCAAGATGGAACTATCAATAACGGAAATGAACTTTTTGGGGCAACCTCTGGCGATGGTTTTAAAGATCTAAGTCAATATGATGATAACAATGATGGCTGGATAGATGAAACTGATGGTGTATTTAACAAACTGAAAGTTTGGAATGTAGATGGAGATAAAAGAGAACTTATAGGACTTGTAGAAGCTGGAGTTGGAGCTATCTATCTAGGTAGTGAAGAGACCCAGTTTTCACAAAGAGATGTAAAACATGGAATCTTAGGAGATCTTAAAAAAACAGGGATTTTCGTCAAAGATAATCTTGATATTGGAACACTTCAACAGTTAGAGTTAAGAGTTCTTCAAGAGGATATTCAAAAAGATAAGAAAATCTTAAAAGGAGAGGCTCCTACTTTATCAGATCTTTTAATAGGACTTTCATCTGATGATATTCCAAGACCTACAATAGACAATATTTTTGTTACAGCAAATGATAAAACACAAGAAGATGAAGAACTTTTAGAAAGACTAAGAGGTCTTATGAGTGTTGATATCTTTTTAGATGAAGATGATGAGAAAAAAAAGAAAGCCAGTAAAGGTGTATTAAGTGACACTCACGCTACAAAACAGTTTAGAGAAGAGGTAGAAAAAGAGAGACAAAAAGATTTAGAAAAGATATCTACAGAAACAAAAGATCTGAACTTGAAAAATGCACTGAGGTTAGTATCATGATTATTAAAAATTCCGCTTTAAATTTTAACACAACAAGCCAATATGACAAAACTTCTTTTGAGCAGACTATCACGGCAAAAGTAGATAGAAATAATCTCTTTAGAGAAAAATTACAATATGAAACCAGCCTAAAAGAGAGTGCTCTATTAGAAGGCTATATAGACAGCGATTTAGGCACTAAAAAACATACAGACTTGTCATTAAAACTAGAAAAAAGATTCACCTCAAGTGAAGGTCAATTTTTAACAGAAGACACTATTCAAATTAAACATGAGATTATAAAAGCAAAAGAACAGGTTGACTTAACAATAAATGGAATAATAAAACTTGCTGATGGCTCAACTATTGATTTAAAATACCATCTAGACGTTGATAATGAATATACAGAAGATTCTTTTGAGCGTAGTAGACTTTATGATCCCTTAGTTATTAATTTTAAATCTCCTGATGTTCAAGTTACCAACGAAATATTTAAATTTGACATGAATAGTGATGGACAGACAGATCTTGTAACAAAACTTGGTCATGGAAGTGGTTTTTTAGCACTTGATAAAAATGGAAATGAAAAAATAGATAATGGTAAAGAACTATTTGGAGCAACAAATGGAAATGGATTTGAAGAGTTAAGAGAATACGATTTAGATAACAGTGGCTGGATTGACGAAAACGATGAAGTATTTCAAAAACTAAAAATTATGACTATTGATGAAAATGGACATAAACAACTTACTTCTTTAAAAGATTTGGGAATAGGTGCTATCAATCTTGATAATCAAATGACTAGGTATAGTAAAAGAAATCTTTCTAGTGCAGAATTAGCAGAAGTACAATCAACAACAGTATTCATACGAGAAGACCACTCAATAGGAACTATTCAGCAAGTAGATCTAAAAGTTCATTTTGGTATTGCTCACCCTTCTCTATCCTTCTCTTCTTTACAACGTATGTTAGAAGGTTTTGATAATGTTACTACCACAGAAAATGAAATTGGTACAACTTCAGAAAAAATAGTATCATCTCAAAATACCGTTCTTAACTACTCTGGAAGAGAAAAACCCAAAGAAATAGAAGAAGAAAAAGAAAAAGCTTTTGAAGTAGATCTAGCAAAAGAGCTGGAAAAAAGAACAGAACAAAATGTTAAGAATAAAGTCTATCAGATGAATGAAGCTAACTTAAAAAGTATTTTAAAAATGGTCTAACCTAAGATCTTAAGATCTCAGGCTAGTTATAGTTTATATCTTATTTAAAGCTTGGTCAAAGTCAGCAATGATATCATCAATACTTTCAATACCAACAGTAACTCTAATTAGATCTGGAGTAACACCAGCATCTTTTTGTTCTTGTTCATTTAATTGTCTATGAGTCATACTTGCAGGGTGAAGAACACCAGTTCTCACATCAGCAACGTGAACAACAATAGCAGCAAGTTCTAAAGAGTTCATAACAGTCTCACCCTCTTTAGTTCCACCTTTAACACCAAAGGTAAGAACTCCACTATTTCCTTTTAAATACTTCTTAGAAAGATCATAGAAAGGGTGTCCTTTAAGACCTGGATAGTTCACCCAACTTACATTTTTATGTCCTTGTAAGAACTCCGCTAACTTTTGTGTATTCTCACAATGTCTGTCCATTCTTACGTGAAGTGTTTCTACTCCCATATTTGTTAAAAATGCATTCATTGGAGTTTGATAATTTCCAAGATCTCTAATCCACTGAACCCTTGCTTTAACAATATATGCTAAATCTCCAAACTTCTCTGGATAGATAAGACCGTGATAGCTAGAGTCTGGATTTACAAACTCTGGAAACTTCTCTTGACTCCAGTTAAAGTTTCCACCATCGATTATTACACCACCAACACTTGTTGCATGACCATCAAGGTATTTTGTTGAAGAGTGAATAACGATATTTGCACCATGGTCTAAAGGTCTACAAAGATATGGAGTAGCAAAAGTGTTATCAACGATAAAAGGAACATTCATATCTTTTGCTAAAGTAGAGAACTTTTCAAAATCAAGTACATCTAAAGC
>JAOXRY010000084.1 GCA_025800305.1 Campylobacterales bacterium
GAGATTGTCACAAGAGAGGCTGTAATTGCTGGAGCACCTGAGAGATAAAACTTATATCCAGTGAGTTCTTCTTCCTCTTGCAAGATCTCTTGAATCGTTTTCATTAGCCTAATATTGAGATCTTCATCTGCTCCACTTGACTCACTGAGCTTCACAGAAAGTAGTGTCGTTGTACCATCTTTACTAATCAGATTATTCACAAGCAGTTCATCTTCCAATGCTATCTCTTTTTTCTCTACTAAATCTTCAGTATCAGTAATAAAATCATCAACCCTAAAATCATCATTTTTAGAAGATATATGCTGATAATTTGTTAGGCTATTAACTTTCTGTACTCCCTCTAAAGTTTCAAACTTCTCAGTTAGCTTTAAAATCATCTCAATCGGTTTTGGATTGAAAATCTCATTTTCATCTTGAAAGGAAATAATAAAACTATCATCTCCACTAAAGGTGTTTCTAAAAGCATCATACTCTTTAATAATCTTTGAGTCCTTATCAAACCATATCCGATAACTCCCCTCGTAACCAATATCTTTTAAAGAGATTGATAGTGCAAAAACACATAGCGTTGTAAGTGGAACAATAGCTATTTTAAACCTGTCCAAAAAATCCAAATACTTTTCCAAAACACCCTCCAGAATCTAAGTTAACAATGTTAACATACAAATGTAAACATTGTCAACATCAATTTAGATATAATTCTTCCAATGGAAAAAAACACTTATCATCATGGAAATCTTAAAGAGGAATTTCTAAAATTATCTTTTGACTATATAAAAGAAAATAACATAGATAACCTAACTCTAAAAGTCTTAGCAGACGCAACTGGAACTTCCAGATCTGCAATATATAGACACTTTAAATCAAAAGACGATTTGATAGAAACAATGATTCTTCAAGGGTTTCAGATCTTTGATGATACTTTTGAAAATCTTCTAGATACAAATATTCCACTTATAGATAGATTCTATACCAACAGTAAAAAATACATTGAATTTTCCAAAGAGAACCCAAATCTTTACAGGCTTCTCTTTGGAAAAAAATATGCCCACATTAGAGAAGAGGTAATCAGTATCAACGATGGCAATGGTAACGGCTTTAGCAAACTGAAAAAAGCCATTGAAGAAGGTCAAAAAAGTGGGATTCTCAGCAAAAAAGATAGCCAAGCTCAAACCATTGTAATCTGGTCTTCCCTTCATGGACTTGCTTCCATTGTTATAGATGGATTTTTAGATGTAGATGAGAATATTGATACTTATTTGGAAGCGATGTTTGAGTCTTTATTATCTGGATCTATTAGCAACAATATAAAAATCATTTCAACAATCCCTTTCCTCAATAAAGTTTTACAACCAAAATCAAAATAATTCCTCTACTGAACCACCGTTTACTTTCCATTAATTTAATAATGGTAGACTTTCACAATCATTCCTCTTAAAAAACCTTAATTACTTTAAGTTTTTAGTGTGACAAAAGTCACTTACACACAGATATGCTCACGGTATCTTTTCATTTATTATTGGAGAAAAATTGGAAATATCCAAAAGAACTAAATTTACATTACTATTAATTTCTATGACAACAATGATGTCTAATGTTGCCATAATTACAACGATCCCTCTTTTAAAGAGTCATTTTACAGATGTAGAAGATATTGAGTTTTTATCAAGAATGATGATTACCCTACCTTCACTTTCAATAGCTTTTCTAGCACCATTTTTAGGTCACTTTGTCCACAACTTTGGGAAGAGAAGATCTGCAATTATTGCTCTTATTCTTTTTAGTATCACTGGAAGTGCTGGGATCTATCTTCAATCCATAGAGAGTCTTCTTCTTTCTAGAGCCTCCTTTGGTGTAACGGTTGCGGTTTTGATGATTGTTTCTACATCACTGATTGGAGATTATTTCAAAGATGAAGAGCGTCATAAATTTATGGGGCTTCAAAGTGTATTTATTGGAATAGGAGGAATTATATTTCTTATGAGTGGAGGGTTTCTTTCAGATATCAACTGGAGATACTCTTTTGGGATCTACCTTATCGGATTTGTACTTCTTCCTTTTGCTTATAAATATATGGTGGAAGTTACTCAAGGAGAGTTTAAAGAAGACAATGAGAACATCAACTCAAACCTAATTCCAATCTATCTTTTGGCATTTTTTTTGATGTTGATTTTCTATATTCTCCCAACACAAATGCCATTTTTAATGATCAATGAATTTGGAGCCAGTGGAACTCTAACAGGTGCAATTATCTCTGCTGCTTTTGTTGCCAATGCTTTTGGGGCTATGAGTTTTGCCAAGTTGAAAAAGAGATTTGATTTTAAAACAATCTATCTAATTGGACTGACAATCATAGGAATAGGATTTACTGCAAAAGGTTTTGTAACAGATGTTTACTTTTTCTTTTTGACTGCACCTATTATGGGGTTTGGTGGTGGAATTATCATGACCTGTGTATCAGCTTGGATGCTTAGCCGTGCCCACCATTCCAAAAGAGTAAAGGCTTCTGGCTATCTAACAAGTTCACTATTTTTAGGACAGTTCTTCTCCCCTATTGTGTTTCATCCTCTTGTTGCAACTTTTGGAGTTCAAGGTTTTTTTATTGTAATTGGTTTGATGCTTTTTACAATTGTTGTAACATCAGCAATTACTTTAAAGTTCAAAAGGTAGAAAATGACAAATACTGAGATTTTGAAAGGCTTAAGACATCACTATCCAAAGCCATATACAGATCTTGACTATACAAATAATTTCGAGCTTTTAATAGCCATTATCCTTTCAGCTCAAACCACAGATAAGAAAGTCAATGAGATAACAAAAACTCTTTTTAAAAACTACCCTGCTCCTTTAGATCTAATGGGAGCAGACTTAGAAGAAGTTGAAAAAATCCTACAACCTTTAGGAATGCAAAAACAAAAAAGCAAGTCAATTACAAACTGTGCCAAAACTTTGGTTGAACAGTTTGATTCTAAAATTCCAGATACTTTAGAAGATCTTACAAAATTAGCAGGAGTTGGACGCAAAACTGCCAGTGCTGTTTTAGTTAAAGGCTTTAACAAACCTGCTATTGTTGTTGATACCCATGCAAAAAGGGTGTCTCAAAGATTAGATATTACAAAACAAGAGACTCCTGAGAAAGTAGAGATAGATCTTAAAAAGTTCTTTCATGAAGAGGATTGGTGCTATATCTCTCAAGTGATAGTTCTTTTTGGAAGATACATCTGCATGGCAAAAAAACCCAACTGTCAAGAATGCTTTTTTATCCAATCTTGTAAATCAGCTATAATATAGCCTTAAAATTATTTCAAGGATGAGACTATTAAAGTTGACGTAATCATTATAGGAAGTGGTGTTGCAGCCCTTAGTGTTGCTCTTAACCTTCCAAAATCGTTAGAAGTTTTATTAATTACAAAAGACTCAAAAAAAGGCTCCAATTCATACTGGGCTCAAGGCGGTGTGGCTGTAGCACTAGATAAGAAAGATGTTGAATCTCATGTTGATGATACAATCAAAGCTGGAGCTCTTAGAAACAATAAAGATGCTGTTGAAATTCTTAGTAACCAAAGTAGAGAAATTATTGATTCACTGATTAAATTGGGAATGGATTTTGATAAAGACCAACATGGTGTTCTTCACTACACAAAAGAGGGAGCCCACTCAGCAAACAGAATCCTTCACGCTGGTGGAGACGCTACAGGGAAAGAATTAAATACATTTCTCTTCAACCAAAATCCCCATACTATAAAATATGGAACTGTTGTAGATCTTTTGATAGAAGATGATATCTGCTACGGGGTGACTTTCTTTGATGGAGAAGAGACAGATAATATTTATGCCAACAATGTTGTTATCGCCAGTGGAGGAATGGGAAGTCTTTTTCAAAATACAACCAATGCAAAAGGAATCAGTGCAGATCTTCATGGAATCGCCATTGAGAAAAATATAGAGATGAGAGATATGCATATGCTCCAATTTCATCCAACTGTTTTAAAAGATGATAATCCTCAAAAATTTCTTTTAACAGAAGCATTAAGAGGAGAAGGAGCAAAGCTTATAAACTCAGAAGACGAATACTTTATGAGTAAATATGATGAAAGAGAAGAGTTAGCTCCTAGAGATGTTGTTTCAAGATCTATCTTTCAAGAAGAACAAAAAGGAAAAGAGGTCTTTTTAGATCTTAGAAGTTTTGATTACAAGTTTTTCCAAAACAGATTTCCAACAATCAGTAAAAAACTTGAAGAGATAAATATAAATATAAAAAAAGACCTAATTCCAATCTCTCCAGCATTTCACTACGCTATGGGTGGAATCAAAACAGATTTAGAAGGAAGAGTTTCTAATTATAAAAACCTTTACGCTGTAGGAGAAGCTGCTTCTACAATGGTTCATGGTGCCAATAGATTGGCAAGTAACTCTTTATTGGAAGGTTTAGTTTTTGGGAAAATTGTTTCCAATACAATTAAGGCTAGTAGTTTTCATATAAAACATAAATCCTTTGCCAAGGTTGGAGCACCAAAGAAAAAATCTAATGATACAAATATGAGAAATACCATCAGGTCAATGATGTGGGAAAAAGTTGGTATAATACGAGACCAAAAAAATCTAAATGATGCACTTATTAGTGTTGAGGGGTGGCTAAAAGAGGATGTTGGGCATTTTATACGTCTAAAACTTCTTGTTGCAAAAGAAATTATCAAAGAAGCAATAAGCCACACTGAGTCACAAGGTGCACATTACATAAATAAGGATAATTAATGGCAGAAATTGATCTGATGAATACCTGGGTTGGCTACGCCGCTCTTGCTATTTTCGTTCTAGGTTACGCGGCGATCGCTCTTGAAGAAGAGATCCACATGAATAAATCAAAACCAGCTCTTTTTATGGGTACTTTGATTTTTATCTTAATTGGTCTTCACTAC
>JAOXRY010000095.1 GCA_025800305.1 Campylobacterales bacterium
CATAACTTTATCAGCAGAAGAACTTTCTAAAGTCAAGCTTCAATTAAAGTGGAAAAACCAATTTCAATTTGCAGGATACTACATTGCAAAAGAGAGAGGTTTTTATAAAGACGCTGGTTTTGATGTTGAGATCTTAGAAGCAAAAGATAATAAAGATGTAACAGATATGGTTCTAAATGAAGAGGTTGATTTTGCAATTTCTGACTCAGTTCTTGTCTATGATAGGCTTATGGGAAAAGAGATAGTTCTTTTAGGAGCAATATTTCAAGAGACTCCTTTTGTCTTACTGTCTTTAAAAAAGAGCCATATAGAAAAACCTTCCGATCTTATTGGAAAAAAAATCATGCTGGATATGAATGTTCAAAACAATATTTCAATTCTTGCACTACTAAATAAAAATAATCTTTCAAAAGATGATGTTAAACTAACTCCTACGACCTATAACTTAAACAGCCTTATTAACAAAGAAGTAGATCTTTTCACATCTTACCTTTCCAATGAACCTTATATTTTGAAAAAAAAAGGAATTGAATACAGCTATATTCAACTTTCAGATTATGGATTTAACTTTTATGGGGACATCCTTTTTACATCAAAAAAGTTCTACAAAAAAAACCCACAAAAAGCCTATGCTTTTTACAAAGCGACAATGGAAGGATGGAAGTATGCTTTTGAAAACATAGATG
>JAOXRY010000140.1 GCA_025800305.1 Campylobacterales bacterium
CTACCGTCATTATCTTGACATATAAAAGGAGTTTACACACCGAAATGCGTCATCCTCCACGCGGCGTTGCTGCATCAGAGTTTCCTCCATTGTGCAATATTCCCTACTGCTGCCTCCCGTAGGAGTCTGGACCGTGTCTCAGTTCCAGTGTGGCTGATCATCCTCTCAAACCAGCTACCCGTCATAGCCTTGGTGAGCCATTACCTCACCAACAAGCTGATAGGACATAGGCCGATCCTGTAGCGATAAATCTTTCCCCCGAAGGGAATATCCGGTATTAGCAGTCGTTTCCAACTGTTATCCCAGACTACAGGGCACATTCACCTATGCATTACTCACCCGTGCGCCACTTAGCTGACACTCTAGCAAGCTAGAGCCGTTCTCGTTCGACTTGCATGTATAAGGCACGCCGCCAGCGTTCACTCTGAGCCAGGATCAAACTCTCCATAAAAATGTTAGCTAGATTAGCCAACTATGTTTGTTTGACCTTTTTATGACTCAAGATTTCAAAATCTCTAAGTTATATTCAGGCGACAACTAAATTAATAGTTGCCATTGTTAATATGTGAGAAAATAGTTTCACTATTCTCACCTATCTAGTTGTATTTTTGTATTCAAGTATCAAAAACCAAAGTCTCAACCGAAGTTAAAAAATTGTTTATCCTCTTGCTTAGTTGTCAAAGAACTTCCCGTAAATCGTTAAGACAAACTCTGTCTCAATTGGGAGTGGGATTTTACTCAATGTTTCCTTAAAGTAACCTTAACTTTTAAAAAGTTTTTCTGAATCTTCCAAAAGCCAAACTCGCTTCAATTTCATATTTAATTGTTATAGAACACTCTCCTCTGTGAAAGACTCTTTCGTTGTCTCCCTCAGTTTCGGGATGGGAATTATATGCTAACTTCCCTCTCTTGTCAAGAAGTTTTTGAAAATTTTTTCAGGGGGTTTTTCGAAAACCTAAACAAACCCTTTGATAGAGGAAAATTAATTTTTAACTTTTTTTATTGAATGGAATTAGAAGAGTAAAAATTGCTCCATTTTGACCATTTTTTACTGTAAGTTTTCCATTCATATGTTTTTCTATTATTGTTTTAGACATGTAAAGTCCTATACCTGTACCATTTGATTTAAATTTTGTTGTAAAATATGGTTCAAATATCTTTTCTATTATATTAGATTGAATTCCACCACCACTATCTTCTATATCTATAATAATATTGCTAGTGTCTTCATAGAGGTTAATCTTTATATAGTGTTTCTTTGTTGTGTCTTTTTCTCTCTCTTCTAAGATTTTATCTTTAGCGTTATTTATGATGTTGATGACTACTTGCTCCACTTCTCCCATAGAACCATAGATTTCTTGTTCTGTAAGGTCTTCTATTTCTAAAGATATTAGATTACTTTCTAATTGTGTTGTAACAATAGACTTAATTTTATTGATTAACTCTATTGGCTTAAACTTTCTCTTTTCTTTATTTTCTTTAAAAAAGTTTCTAAAGTCGTCTATTGTTGTTGACATCTGCCCAATCATTGCATCTGCATTATCAAAGTGTTTTTTAAGATCTTCTTTTTGACTTGGATTTTCTTCTATTTTTGTTTTTAAAACTTGAACAATCAAGCTAAGTGAGTTAAGAGGCTGTCTCCATTGGTGTGCAATATTTCCTATCATTTCTCCCATGGATGCTAGTTTAGACTGATTAAAGATTATTTGATCTTTTTCTCTAATTTCTGAGACTTTTTCATTTACTTTCTCATCTAGTCTATTAATATCATCTTCTATTCTGTCTAACATTTTATTAAACTGTAAAGAGAGAGTTCCTATTTCATCTTTACTTGTAATATTACAACGTACAGTGAGATCTCCTTTTTCAACTTCTTTTGCTTTTTGAGAAAGAGCCTCTATTGGATTGGTAAGTTTTCTAATAAGTGTAACTCCGAAAAGTATTGTTACAAACAGTATAATTAAAGCCACATATAACATGTAACTAATTAAGCTTATAGAAGTTTCATTTATTTCATCAAGATATGCAGAGGCTACTATATACCAATCAAAATATTCGTTATATGCTGTCCATGATACTTTATCGTATGTATAATTTTTTGAATCTGTAGGTTTATTCCATTTATAATAAAGCTTTCCTGTTTTTTCTTCAGATTTAACCAGTTCATAAAAAAGTTTTGTCTGAGTACCTGGGATTTTAAAGGTTGATACATTTTTACCCTCAAACTCTTGACTAGGATGAATAACCATATCTCCTTTACTATTTAAAATATATGGATACCCTGTTTTGCCAATTACTGTCTCTTTTAAAATCTCCCTTACTCTTTCAACGAGAGCTGTTTTTTTTCTTTCTACCTCTTTTTTCATTTCATCAATGTATACACCAGTGACAATTGTCCAGTTCCATTGAGGAAAGTCTTTTATGTAAACTAGTTTTTCAAACTTCTTATCAGAATTTTGTTTTTTCCACCAATAACGATGAAATACTTCTCCATTTTTCAGTTTCTTTCTTGCCTGAAGAAGCAAAAACATATCCTTGATATCTTTTATATCAGTAATTTTAGTTCCTTGAAGATAAGGATGAGATATTAGTTTATTGTCTTTATTATAAGCGTAAAAATAATTATCCTTACCATACTTTAAGGTTTTTAAGTACTTGACTACTTTTTCTTGATTCTCTTTTCTTATTTCATTTAATGAATACTCTGTAGCTATTTGTATATTTAAAGGTGAATAATAAAAACTATACCCTACAGTTTCTACTTTTCCAGTTTTAAAATTTTGGTAAGTATAACTACCATTGGATCTTTTTTTTACTATTTGAAACTTACCATTCTTATAAAATGTGTACATAGAAATAAAACTAGTTGCAATTTCTCTTATTTGTTTTTTTGTTTTTTTATTCTTTTCAGATCTGTTTAATTTATCTAAATGCTTTTTTAGCTTATTAGACTGACTTTCTAATTGTTGTTTCACAGAATCTGGCTGAGACTCACTATAGTACCTTTCAATTGTATGGAATGCTATGTCAGTTATGCTTCTAAGTTCATTTTTTGAAGTTTCAAGTGCAGTATTTTTATATACTTCTATCTCTTCAACCATCCTATCAACCACTAAAGAAATTTTTGAAAGCTGAGCTTTTCCAAGGGATTCTTCAAGTTTGACAGCATCTTCTTGGACTTTTGGAAGAAAAACAAAGAATGAAGATAGGAAATAGATTCCAGATATACCCATTACAATCAAAATAGCTTTTACGAAAACTTTAGAGAATATATTCATAATAATTGATTATAGCCTATATTGTGAGATTTTCCTAGAAATATTTAAACTTACTAAAAAGCTCCTCTGCCCACTCACAGATCTCACCTCTTACAGATTTTCTAAGTGTTATTGGGAATAGCTTTATTTTACTTTCTCTATTTTTTGTTTCATTGATTAAAAAACTTAATCCATTGTTTTGTTTAGACAAGTATATACTATCTACTTGATTGATATCTCCAACAATAATTACTTTTGAGCTATCTGAAACCCTTGTTAACACCAATTGCATTGAAGAAAGTGAGAAGTTTTGAGCTTCATCTATAATAATTACTGCATTACTTAGATTTGAACCTCTTAAGTTTCCTATATATGGAAAGGTGATGTTGTAATTTTTTATATACTCACTTATCTTTAGTTCAATGGTTTCTTGGGATGTGTCTCTTCTACTTTTTCTTAGTTCATTGAGAGCAAAAGTTTCCAGTGCATCGTTAATAGGAGTAAAGTATCCTCCCATTTTATCATCCATGTCACCTTTTTTGAAACCTATATATGCGTCTTTATCAACACTATCTATTGGGTTTCTAATATAGACAATCTTCTCATATGTTGTATTTGGATTATCAATAAGCTTTAATGCACAGGCTGTTGCTTGAGCTGTTTTTCCACTTCCTGATGGAGAGGAGGAAAGAATAACCTTTGTGGAATGATTGAGAATTAGGTTAGAGAAGAAAAGCTGCTCTTTATTCCTTGGAGGTAGTTTACACTCTCTTAGTTTATCTTCATTGATAAACTCTATCTTTCCATTAATGACATTAGCTAAAACTTCATGATCGCTATTTTTTAGTTTAAAAACAACGTTCACTTCATTTGGTTCAAAGACAATCCCTAGATCTTCTTCTACACTTTTAAGATTTTTAAGATGGAGTTTTTCTAAGTAGTCATACTCAATCTCTACATCTTTTACAAACTCTAACTTGTCAATATCACTTTCTGTGATTTTCAGAGATTGGCACTTTAGACCTAGAGAGATTGCATATGTTCTAAAAGCAACATCATTGGAAACAAGGATAAGATCTTCATAGATCTCATTTGCCCATTTTACTGTTTCTAGAATCCTTCTATCATTGACAACACTCTCATAGTTGTTTTTAAAATTCTCTTTGTACTCTTTTTGAGAGATAAGATCTACAACAATATTTCCATTAGTGATTGGTGTAACTGTATGGTTGTCGTAGTATTTACTCTCCCCTACTTCACCACTTTGCAAAAAGTTGTTGAACTTTCTTGCCATATAGCCAACCGCACCTAGGGAGTTTTTCAAATGGTCACTCTCATTAAGAACAACATCAGTTATTAAGATTTTATTCTCTCCACTTTTAGAAAGAGAAGTCAGATTATCTAAAGAGTCAATAATGACGGAAGTATCTAAAAGGTAAGTCATATTAATAGTGGTACCTACACTGTGCGACAACTATGAGATCTCCAATCACCTTGTATACAAGCCTATGTTCGGCAGTAACTCTTCTTGAAAAATATCCTTGAAGGTTCTCTTTTAATCTTTCTGGTTTACCTAAGCCATCACTATCATGGGGGTTTCTTTTTATATCTTCTAGCAATGTATTCACTCTTTTTAAGATCTTTTTATCATTTGTTTGCCAATATTGATAATCTTCCCAACCTTTATCGGAAAATCCAATTATCATACATCAATTTCTTTTGTTTGAAAGTCTGAATTTTCTATCTGTTCAATAGAATCAAGAAGCCTATCTCTATTGTTTTTAGAAGAGAGAAGATACATTGTCTCCTTCATAGCACTGTACTCTTCATAAGAGATTAAAACAGCAGATTTATTATCTTTTGTAGTAATAATACACTCATCATAGTCATCACATACTTTATTGATAAGACTTCTAAGATTGTTTCTTGCTTGTGAATATAAAACTGCTTCCATGTTTTCTCTTTTTGTCAATATGTTGTCATTTTATCAAAAGGAATAATTCATTGTCAATGTTATATATTAGTCCTCATTAGGATTTATCCATAATCTTTTTAACAACTTGATAAACTCTTTCACAAGAATCTATCTCTGCATATTCATTGGAAGTATGTGGATGATGGATGTTTGGTCCAATAGAGACAATATCTGCGTGGGGAAACTTCTCTTTTAAGACTGCTCCTTCTAAACCTGCGTGAATCACTTCAATCGTACAATCTTTTCCATAATAACTTTGAACCTCTTTTGCAAATTGAGATTGAATTGGCTCCCATGCACTATAAGAAGTTTCTATTTTACAATCAACTTCTAATATCTTAGCTAAGGACCTTACTTCATTTTTTAACTCTTGTAAAAGTTCATTGGTCATTGCCCGATAGGAAAGAATTATTTCATGTTGTTTTACAATTGCTAGATTGACACTTTTACTTGCCATACCATACTCATCAAGCCATCCTAAAACTCCATGGGGAAGAACCATTAAAAGATCTAAAAGTCTTACATTATATGTAACTTTCGGAGTTGGAACTTTCTCTACTTTTATTTCATTATGAAAAGGAATAGAAAAGCCTTTTTCAACACCAACTACTATCTTCCCAGATCTAGGAATCGAGTTGTGTCTTTCTCCTGACTGTACAAAAGCTATAGACTTTGAAAAAGAAGAGGCAAAATGGACAATTTTTTTCAAAGCGTTGGGAATTGTCTTATGAATTTCAATTCCACTGTGTCCACCAGGAAGTCCATCTATTGTGATTTGATAAAAATCTTGATTATCACAAGACACCTCATCAATATTAGCTTTAATATGAGCATCAAAACCACCTGCACAACCAATTGTAATAATTCCTTCTCTCTCTTCATCAAGATTGAGAATTTTCTTTGATTGTACTTCCAATTCTAAATTATTTGCTCCAATAAGCCCTATCTCTTCATCATTGGTAAAAAGATACTCTCCTGATATTTTTTCTTCAATAAGAGCTAACATCATTGCAATAGCAATCCCATTATCAGCACCTAAAGAGCTACTATTTCCTTTTAAAATATTTCCATCTTCTACAACTTCAACAACACCATCTGTATCGATACAAACCATGTCATAGTGTCCTTGAAGACAGATCTTTGGTTGTCCAACTGTTACAAGAATGTTTCCAGCTTTATCTTCCTTAACTTCTCCTAGATCTTTTGAAAAATTTTTTATAAACTCTTTATATTTACAAGTATCTTCACTACAGTTTGGAACTTTTGCCAGTTCTTTAAAGATCTCTAAAATTCTCAAGCGGTTCTCCAATAATTTGGCTCGATAATTCTAATTACGTTTGTACTTCCTGCTTCTCCAATAGGATGACCAATTACATAGATGTAAGTTCTCTCTTTACAAATATATTTTCTCTCAACTGCATCTTGTGAAAATACCTTGATCAATCCTGCAACATCTTTTACATTCACATCAAGATATGTAGGTCTCACACCCCAAACAAGATTTAGGTGTCTCACTGTATCAATATCGCTTGTTGTTGCGATAATTCTACTTTCAGGTCTAAACTGTGCAACCTTCTTTGCACTACTTCCTGTAAGGGTAAAAACAACAATTCCTGCTGGAAGAAGTGACTCACTAAGATGATCAACAGAAGAGGCAACAGCATCAATTTTTGTATGTTCATCATGTCTTTGCTTGTGGAATGGGTAGATCTTTTCAATATCGTGAATCGACTTATCTAAAACACTTATACATTCCAATGGATAGTCTCCAACAGCTGTCTCATCAGAAAGCATAACAGCATCTGTCCCATCAAGAACTGCATTGGCAACATCTGAAACTTCTGCTCTTGTTGGATAGGGAGATTTGATCATTGATGTCAGCATCTGTGTTGCTGTGATCGCTGGTTTTCCCATATAGTTTGCAACTTTTATAATTTTCTTTTGAATTTTTGGTACAAGTTCCACTCCAAGTTCCACTCCAAGATCTCCACGTGCTACCATAACACCATCACTAACACTTAAGATATCCTCAAGATTTGCAACAGCATCTTTTTTCTCAATTTTTGGAATAAAAAGTGGTGGTCTTCCAAACTTAGAAGCAACTTCTCTTGCTAGTTCAATATCCTCTCTTTTCTGTACAAAACTAATTGCTGCAAAATCAACACCGTTTTTTACACCAAACTCAATATCCTTTTTATCTTTTTCTGTAATTACATCAATACTAAGTGTTAGATCTGGAAAGTTTACACCTTTTCTTGATGTTAGCTTTCCGCCAACTAAGATCTCTAACTTTGCTTTATCATTTTCAACTCCTAAAGCTTTTGCTCTTATTGTTCCATCAGCAAAATAGACTAAAGACTCTTCTTTAATATCATTAATAATTGTTGGATTTTTAAAAGGTATTTCATTATCTCCCAACTCCTCTTCACAACTTAGATACCAGATCTCTCCTTTTTTTAGTTGAAGTTCACCGTCAATCTCTCCTACTCTGATTTTTGGTCCTGAAATATCTTGTAAAATTGCAACATATTTGCCAAGTTCTTTTTCTGCTTGTCTAATTATTTCGATTGTTTTTTTATGAGACTCATGGGAACCATGGGAAAAATTCAGTCTAAATACATTTACACCAGCTGTTATAAGTTCTTTGATTTTTTCTAAGGAGTCTGTTGATGGCCCTACAGTTACAACGATTTTTGTTCTTCTCATTTGAATCCTAACTTTTTAAAATTTTATTTTTTATTATAACCATAAAGCGATCCATTTGGTGCAATGTAATGGTTATTTTATATTCAAATCAGGTAAGATCTCTCTTATGAAAAAACTGACACTTTACATATTCTTATCATTCTCTCTTTTAGGAGATGAGAACTATTGCTCTTTTGTTAAAGAAAATACTGATAAAAAAGACAAAGCATATAACCATATAAATATTCTTTGTGATAATATGGAGAAAACAGCAAATAAGATCCACGATATCTACCGAAGCTCTAATAATCTTTCTTTGTACAAAAACGTTTTAATGAAGGACTCAGATCTGCTAACAACAAAAAATGGAACTGAAACTTACAACTTCTCAACAAGAGAGGACTTTCGGGCTGTTTTTACTTCCCTTTCAGAAAAAGAATACAAAGAGATACTAGAAAACATCCGAACGAAAGAGATGAGAAGAAGATACGTCAATGCTCTTCTCAATGACATAGACAAAAACTACGACAGATCTAAAAGTGACTGTATCTCTGGAGGAATCGTCGAAGGCAATCAAATCATCGGAATTAAAAATAGAGGATTTATCACTGTAGAAGAGAGAGGTAAGATAATCTTAAGGTGGTATAAAGACAGTGATGATTGTCAGGTTGTGAAAGCTGAGGATGATATGGAGTTTGGTTATTCTGAGTTTGAGGGTTTGGGAATAAGTTTATCCCCATAGCATGATTATCTTTTTAATAATTCAATGAGTTCTTTTTCCTCTTTTTTAACCATGTTTGAAAAAAGAAAACTAAAATTTTCAACATAAGTCATTCTTTTCTTATGACTCTCTTCTGTAAAAAACTTTTTTAGTTCTTCAACCCCATAGTATTCTTTTTGAAAATCACAATAAACATGATTATCTTGATTAACATGATTCGGTACATTAATATTTAATATGTAGTCTGGTTGCATATCTTCAAATGCTTTTGCTAAAGCTTTATCTTTAGTATACAAAATTGGAAAAACCTTTTCTACACTTAATGTGGAAGGCAATGTACAAATCAACATATCTCTAGCAGTATTTGAAATATTTTCTAAATATTTCTTTTCTTTGGTATGAGGAGCATATGTTCTTACCTTATTAAAAAACTCATAATTATCATCTTTCCAAAATAATAAAATTAGTTTTAATAGTCTATTGCTCAATGGAACATTTAAATTTGTTAATGATTCGAGAATATATTCTTTTCTCTTCATGATATGTGCTTTACTTTTCTTACCTTTTGAAGGAAACAATATTCTGGATTTTAGTAAAATAATTAGTGTAAGTCTGTTTATATTGTAATACCTAAAAAAGCTCATTGCCTGATTGTTCATATAGGAAGAAATTTCTTTGATAAACTCTTCTTTATCTCTGATTAAAAAAGGTAGATTCTTGTGAACTATTTCAATATTTTTAAAAATTCCTTCTTGTGCTTTACTTTTGTCATTTAGTCTAAATGATTTACCCATATTTTCATATCCAACTATAAACTGTTCTACTAAGTAAGGAGTGATATCAAAATTTACTTTTTGTGCTATTAGTAAAGAAAAACTTTCATCTACTTGTACTTCTTTTCCCTGAAAATATCTCTCTAAATAACTAACAATATTACTATCAAGTGAGATTGAATAATTCAAAACTTTTGGAGATGTTACTATTGAGGTAATCGTTGACGAGTTAAAAATATTAATACCATCTTTCCCTATAAGAGGTATCAGAGTATTTGTTTTCTTTGCTATTTCTTTTGGAAAAAATGATTTATAAACAAAAGGATTTGAAGAGTTTTCCAATTTTCTAACAATACTAATATTATATTTTTTTACAATAGTTAAATAATCGTTTAACAAATTCAATATAACATCTGTATCCACTTGTTGTAGCTCTCTTAATTCTAAATCAAGTTCAGACAAAGTTTTTTCTTGTACAGGAATTTGGAATACAACTGAATTAGGATCTTCATCTTTATGTACTGATACACCTGCGTTTTCTAGATC
>JAOXRY010000173.1 GCA_025800305.1 Campylobacterales bacterium
CCCATTAGTTGGTCGATAGACTCTTGATCAACTTTTACTACTTTACCAACTACAGGTTTTTTCTCCTCTTTTTTAGCTCCGCTACTATCATTTTTTCCAGCTTTTTCTGGTGAACTTTCAGCAGGTTTTACTTTTTCTACAGGTTTTTTCTCTTCTACAGCAACTGTTTTTACTGCTATCGGTTCTGGCTTTTGATTTTTATGTTGCTTAAGCCATTCATCTACAGCATCTTTATTATCTTCACAACCTTCTGTATTTAAATATCTAGCACACTTATTAATTGTATGGGCAACTCTAGAAGTGATTTCTTCACTTGCAGGTAATTCCATTTGTTCTATTTGTTGTTCGATTATATAGTTAACAAGACCATAGTCAATTGCTCCACTATTTTTTTGTTCCACTGGAGCCTCTTTTGTTTCTTCTGCTTCTGGTTGGCTATTTTCTTGTTGCGGTGTTGATTCTTCTTTTGTAGATTCCACTTTTTCTACTAGTGGCTTATCTGTTCCTAGGTTTTCAAATACTGATTTTAAGTAGTGTACTTCACTATTATTTATATTTGAAAGTAGTTTTTTCAGTCTGGAAAGGATTTTAGCCTCTTTAGAATCTTTGTTTAAAAGATCTTTCCCTTCTTTAATAATATTTTTTAAATCATCTTTATTTACTTCTTCAATAGCTTTAAAAGCCTTCTCTTTAATATCTTTTAAAACTTCAACATTTTGGCTCTCACCACTTGTAATAGAAAGAAGAGTGGCAATATCTAAAGGTAGGACGTATAAGTCATCACTAAAGTTGTATAGTGCATCTAAAATATCATCCCATGTTCCATATCCAAAGCTTACAAATTGAACTTTTAGCTCTAATCCATCTTTATCTTCACCTGAAAGAATATTCTCTGCCATCTCTTTACTTGTACAACACTCTACACCTAGAAGATTTTCTTCCATCAGTGTAAATGTATAAAGAGGATCATTTCCATAAACCATACAATCTTCTTCAGGGTCTATAAATAGTCCATAGAGTCTTTCATCGTTTATATTGTCTTCGTTTAATTCCTCTAAAAAGAAAGGGATCTCTTTATCAAATTTAGAAAGCCAAGGCATAGTTTTGTTTATGACTAATTCAGTTTCTTCAATCTGGTTAAATGGCTTGTCCCATTCAACAACTTCATCTTTTTTACCCATTAACTCTTTTAATCTATCGGCGATATTTTCAATAGCCTCTGCGTCACCCTCTACAGTGTCTCCACTTTCTTCTGCAGCTTCAACTAAGTTTACAACTTCATCAAAACCGTCATAAAGTGCATCAACCATATCATCATGGAACTCTAATTTTCCAGCTCTTAACATGTCAAGAAGATCTTCACAAGAGTGGGTAACTATTTTTATTGACTCAAAACCAACAAGACCTGCTCCACCTTTTAGTGTATGGGCTGCTCTAAAGATTGAGTTGATAAGTTCTACATCACCTGAACCTAGATCTTCTAAGTTCTCTTCTATAAATTTTAAGTTTTCTCTAGCTTCTTGTAGAAACTGTTCTAGTAATGGATTCATCTTTGGCCTTTAAGAGTCAATTAGTATTTTTGTAGTTTCAATTAATGCATCAGGTTTAACAGGCTTAACAAAATAGCAGTTTGCACCAGCTTGGTAAGCTTTTTGTCTATCTTGTTTTTGAGCTTCTGTACTAATCATAATTGCAGGGGTATGTTTGTATTTTTCTTGCTCTCTTAATTTTGAAACAAATGTATATCCATCCATAACTGGCATATTAATATCCACCAAAAATAGTGAAACATCTTCATTATTTGCAAGAACTTCTAATGCTTCCATTCCATTTTCAGCTTCTAAACATTCAAGATTTCCACTTGTAATTATGTGTTTATGATACTGCCTAACTGTCTTTGAATCATCTATAATT
>JAOXRY010000018.1 GCA_025800305.1 Campylobacterales bacterium
GGCTAATAATAGAGAAAGTGTAAAGCAAGCCAAAGTTGCTTTTAGAAGAACGCTAACAAAAGGGCAACGTCAAAGGATAAAAAATAGAATGCGAGCAGATAAAGGGCAAAGTAGAAACAATATTAAAAAGTCTATTAGAGACAAGAGAAGAAGACGCAACAAACGCAATTAGTTTTGGTTGATTTATGTAACTTTAAAAAGTGATTGAATACATTCAATCACTTTTTTTGTTTTATATTTATTGGATGAAAAAAACCTTCATAACTTCTATTTTCTTGCTTCTTGTGTCTTTTACTTTTGCACAAGAGACTGAGCTTGAAAATGAGGAGGTTAATGAAATTATAGATAATCTACTAGGAGAAGAAGATGTATTGGATGATCTAGTAAAATCTGTTTCTAATTTTCAATTTTTATATCTCTCTGCAAATTTTAACAACAAAACTTACTTTTCTGGTAGAGATATTGGAGTAGATCAATTCAATATAGCTCCTCAAGTTATGTATATGAACTCTAAAGGTTTTTTT
>JAOXRY010000190.1 GCA_025800305.1 Campylobacterales bacterium
GATAACGTCGTTACCAGTTAAACCTGTAGCTAATACCAGATAGTCTTTTCCATCAATAGAAACTTCAGTACCACCATACTTTCCAAACATAACTTCATCACCAACTTTAACTTCACCAGCTTTTTCAACAGCGTTACTTACAGCTACAACTGTACCTTGAAGTGGTTTCTCTTTTGCATTATCAGGGATGATAATTCCTGAAGCAGTTTTTGTCTCTTCTTCTTTTCTTTCAACAAGAATTCTCTCGCCTAAAGGTTTAAAGTTCATACTTAATTCCTTATTTAATAGTATTTATTTTATATGAGGGAAATTTTAGCACACTATCCTTAAGAGTGCTAAAAATAAATGGAGGAGTTTAGTCAAACTCTATCAAGCTTGACTAGTTTTCTGTGTAGAGATATCTTTTAATCTTCTTTGTAGCAGTCTTAACAAAAGGCTCTCTTTGTTCAATGAACTTCATGATTTTGGAAAATGAAGAAACACTTTCATTGAGATCTATACGGATCTCTTCTAGAAGTTCTTGAATTTTTTGTTCTACTTGTGAATCTGGTACATTGTCTGTATTAAACTTCTCATCAAGTTTTTCATAATCAAGGTGAACCCTTGCTTGAAGTCTATTACTGTCTAAATAGACAACAGATTCTAAAACAAATTCATAATCATTTAGTTTTGATTCAATCTGTTCTGGATAGATATTCTCTCCACTAGGACCAACGATAACATTTTTACTTCTACCTTCAATGAAAAGATAACCATCTTGGTCAATAACTCCAAGATCTCCAGTATTAAACCAGCCATCTTCCAAAACCTCTTTTGTTCGCTCTTCATCTTTGTAGTAACCCATCATGATATTTGGGCCTTTAACAACAAGCTCTTTATTTTCATTGATTCTATATTCTAAACCGTGAAGCATAGTTCCAGCAGATCTTAGCCTTCTATATTGTGCAACAGTTCCTGAAAGAAGAGGAGATGTCTCTGTTAGTCCATAACCAATTGTGTATGGAAAATCAGCTTCATCTAAAAAAGCTTCCACTTGTGCAGAGATCTTTGCTCCACCAATTCCAAAAAAGTGAAGTCTTCCACCAAAAGTTTCTATCAGCTTTTTCCCCGCTACTTTATGAAGTTTTTTTCTAATCATAGGAACTTTATAAGCAGTTCTTAGTGCAATATTTTTTGTTAGGTTTGGATAGATCTTATTTTTAAAGATCTTCTCAATAATAAGGGGAACACTAACCATAAAAGTTGGTCTAACTTTTCCTAAAGCATCAACTAAGATCTTTGGAGTAGGTGGTTTTTCTATATATTGAATTTGCGAACCATAAATAAGAGGGATTAAAAACCCAATACTACACTCAAATAC
>JAOXRY010000197.1 GCA_025800305.1 Campylobacterales bacterium
ACTAAAATTAGAGAATTTTTTGAGGATGACTGGGACTGTTTTTGTGGTTAAGTTAGTGAGGCATCATTTTTAAAAGGGGGTGGAGGAAGAATGACTGGAGGGAAAATGACAGGAAATAGACGGGAATGAAGGTGGTACAAAATGACAGGGGGAATGACAGGGGTTTTGTATGGGGGAGTTTGAAAAAATTGATCCAGAAAGCATATTATTACCACTACTCTAGTTATAAAAAATCTGTTAAAGATGTAGCAAAATATAAAAAAGATTCTAATACAGGCTTTGTTTTAGCTTTTCCAAAAGCTGGAAAAAATGCAAGAGAAAAAACAAAAGAACTTATCAAAGAACATAATATCTTCCAAATTTTTATCAATAATATGGGACAACTTAGAAATTATAAAAAATTAACAGGCACAGGTATAATTCACTTCAACAATCCTCAACAACTAGTCAAAAGACTAGAACTTCTTGCTGGTTCCATCATTGCTGGAAACAATGGTGTAAAGCAAGAATTCTCTCAAATCGCTCATCTTCTTCATCAACTCAACGTCATCTCCAAAAAAACACTCAATGATCTTTTGAAAAAATATATATTGTTTAAATAAAGTAATGGAAAGAGCTAT
>JAOXRY010000202.1 GCA_025800305.1 Campylobacterales bacterium
AACACCAGTAAGAGCTGTGAAGTTCCACTTTGTTAACTCTTTTATAAAACCTTTTATATCTCTTGGATTAGTAATAAGAACATTAGTTGCTCCTATAGAGCTGTAAACAAAACAATTCGCTGTTAGAGAAAAAATATGATAAAGCGGAAGTGGAGTTATAATAATTTCCCCAGACTCCTCTACACAGGGTTTAATCCACGCTCTTGCCTGAACCATATTGGCCACGATATTCTTGTGAGTAAGTATTGCTCCTTTAGCAACCCCGGTTGTTCCTCCTGTGTATTGTAAAAATGCATTACAATCTAAAGTAATCTCTACTTCTTTAAAAGATGATTCATTACCTTTTGCCCTTTTTTGAAGTCTTTTGAAATCATCTCCCTTCACAAGTGTTTTCTTGGGTGAATCTTTGGGGGTGCATTTCTTTGGTTTTTTGATTGATTTAATTGGTTTGGATTTTTCTTGATCGTCAGAATTTGAAGAGATGATTCTCTTTTTTTGAGTTTCTTTGTTTTATTTGGAGTAGTTTTTTCTGGTTTTTTATCAGTGAGAAGATATTTTTCAATTTCTTTCTTTATTTCCTCTTTGTTTTCAATTGGTATTTCTTTATCAGATTCATCTCCTGAAGATTCAGTATTGCTGAGATCTGTTAAAAAAGAATTTTTGTTTTCGACTTCCTTTTTCGTTTATTATA
>JAOXRY010000222.1 GCA_025800305.1 Campylobacterales bacterium
TCATCAAGGTCACCACCAAGATCGTCATCACCTAGATCATCTCCAAGGTCATCAGACTCATCAAGGTCACCACCAAGATCGTCATCGCCTAAATCATCTCCAAGGTCATCAGACTCATCAAGGTCACCACCAAGATCGTCATCACCTAAATCATCTCCAAGATCGTCATCACCTAGATCATCTCCAAGGTCACCACCAAGATCATCTGTTAAGTCACTTTCTAAATCATCACCTAGTCCATCTTCGATCAATGAGTCTGCTGACATTGCATCACCAACATCTAGATCATCTTCATCATCAAGCCCTGCAACAAGGTCTTCTGCAGATTCTAACTCATCACTTAGATCTTCACTTAGGTCATCATCAAGCCCAACATCTAAGTCATCTTCTAAACTACCATCTAGATCATCACTTAGATCTTCACTTAAGTCATCACTAATTTCATCTTCTGAAGAATCCTCTTCGTTTCCTAAGTTGTTTTGAATATCTGTAAAAATTTTAACAAGTTCTGGCGGTAAGAAAGGTTTTTCAATATACATATCAAAAGTGGAACCTTTTTCTTGACCTTTAGGAATAAAAAGAATAACTTTTGTATTACCCACTTGCTCTTTTAAAGCAGAGGCTTGATCGTCATCAAGTGTTTCATTGTCTCCTAAGATAAGGTCATAACTATCACCATTTAGTTCAGCAATATTGGCGTCAACATCAACTTCAGCCCCAATTTTTCCAGCACTAAGTTTGACAAGCTTCTCAACTGTAGGATTTTGATTAATAAGTAAGATCTTCATTGTGTAGATTTCCTCTTTTTTTATTGTTAAAATTTTATAATTCTTTTCCTTTCAAGCATTTTAAATGCCAACTTTAAAAAAAGTGAGAAAATGAAATTTTTACAAGTAATAATACTATCTTTAGTTATGACCCTTCCTTCCTTTGGTGAGAACCTTTATTTCTTTATGCCAGAAATGGCGAAAAAAGCAGAAAAAGAGTTTGTGAAAATAATTAATAATGCAGAAAAATCAATTGATGTTGCCATATATAGTTTTACCAATAAAAAAATAAAAAAAGCTTTGGCAAAAGCAGCAAAAAGAGGTGTAAAAATCAGAATAGTAACTGATTACAAAGGTGCCTATAAAAGAAATAGAACAGGAGAGTTGGCAAAATTAAAGAATGTAAGAGCATACGTAATCAAAGGCAAACCTGCAAGAAATGGAAGATATTTTGGAAAAATGCACTTGAAACTAGCAATTATTGATAAAAAAATTATTTGCCATGGCAGTGCAAACTGGTCTAATTCAGGGTTTGGATTGAACTATGAAACTTTTATAGTAGAAAAGGATACAATTCTAGCCCAAAAATTTTTAGGTTTTTATGAAAAAATTTTAGAAAAATCTAAAAACTTTTAGAGAAATTGGAACACAATTTGATTTCTTTTTTTACGGAAAAATGTTAAGGAAAATAAAATGGCTAGAATAGAGCAACATGGAAGTGATACATATATTTTAAAAGATGTTCCAGAAGATGGAATGGTAGATTATTATCAGCTAAAAACATTGGTAGAAGAAGCAATTAGAGTAGGGGCTTTTGATCTAAGAGACATTGCAGAAGACCAACTAAATAGAATCATTGAGGAGATGGAAATCCAAGCGGTTGCATAACCTTTTATCCATAGATCTTGGATCTAATACAATAAGATTTATAGAATACTCTTTGAAAGAAGAGTGTTTTGTAAATGAATACGAAGAAATCGTTCGAACCGGTGAAAAAATATCCCAAACAGGTAGTATCTCTCAAAATGCAATCCAAAGAATAATCACAGCAATCCAAAACGCAAAAACAAAATTAGATTTTAAAAACTCTAAGATTATCTCTGTAGCAACAGCGTCTTTTAGAATTGGAAAAAATTCCAAAGAAGCTATTGGAGAGATCTATAAAAAAACAGGTGTAAAATTTCAAGTTATCTCTGGAGATGAAGAAGCAGTAATTACAGCCAATGCAGTAAGGAAACAAGCCTTAGAATTTGGACATAAAGAGCCTTTATTAATTTTAGATCTAGGAGGGGCTTCTACAGAGATTGTTTATATTGATACAAAAGAGACAATTTTTAAAAGTTTTGATATTGGAATTGTTACTTATACAGATAGGTTTCATAGTGTTGAAGAGCTTTTAAAACAATTAGAAAAAGATAAAGAAAAGTTTGAAAATTTTTTAGAAGAGATTAAAGATCTGAAAAAACCTAAGATTTTGGCTTCAACAGCAGGTACACCAACTACATTAGCTGCTTATGTTAATGGATTAGATTATTGTACCTACGACAAAAACAAAGTTAACAACACACTATTAGATACAAAACAATTAATAGAACTAAATCAAGAGTTTAAAAAAATGGACAGTAGTCAGCTGGAAGTTTTTGTTGGAAAGAATAGGGGAGATCTTGTAATCACTGGTGTGACTATTTTAATTAAACTAGTTGAATTTTTAGGATTTGAGAAGACTGTTGTTTTTGACAACAGCCTTCGTGAAGGAATAATTTATAAAGAGTTGAACTTTTAACTTAACCAATCTTCTTTCTTCTCATTTTCATCAACAACTTGACCAATCTCTTTGTATCTTTTCCAGTAGTGGTTTACAAAGTCTTTTATCTCAAAGTAGTATGGCAAAAAGACATCTGATTTATCTTTTATAACAAACTGCTCTAAAAAGTATGCAGAATCTTGCTTCTCCATATAGAAAGTAGCTAAAGATCTGTAGGTGGAAACGTACCAAACTCTTAAAGAATCTAGTTTTCCTTTATCAAGATCTATAATTAGCTTCTCATTTTCAAAAACAAGAACTCCTGTTTGAAACATTCCAGTTAAGTGGATAATTCCCTCAACATAATAAGGTTCAACCTCTTTTGTCTCTCTCCATGCCATTAGTTTTACTGCTCTTTTAATGACACTGATAAAAAGATCTCTCACAAGTTTTGGATCTTGTTTGTTTTCAAAAAAAGCTACAAGCCCACCAGCAGTTGCTTTAAATTCCTCTAGGTTTTTAAAGTTACCACTGCTATTCATCTTCTGTTCTGTATCTGAATCCATCCAAAGAATATGTCCATACTCATGACCAATTGTCTCAATGTCATACAGTCTATGCCAAATATCAGGTTTTCTAAAAAGAACTTCTCTATCTTCTTTTAAAAACTCCTCTCCAAAGATCTCACGGTCAAGAAGTGAAAAAGGTTTAGCTTTTGCTCCTTCTAAAACAAAATCAGAAAAAGCAAAGATTTTCTTTCCATACTCTGTTGTTACATTTTCATCATTTGGAACAACTTGGGCAGAGAATAGTCCATTAAACTCAGCCCCATAAAATAGTGCAGGGCGACCGATATAGAGCTTTGTTCTATCAATATCTTTTTCTACTTTCTCTTTTACGTGCTGAGTTTCAGAAGTTGAAGTTGCACGGAAGAGATAGCTAAAGATTCCCTTTACGCTCTCTCCTGTAGTGTTTTCATTTTGAAGTTTAGGATTGATGATTCTTACATCCCATTCTAAAGCAACAGCTTTTCTATAGTGGTCTTCATAATATTCCAGTGGATGACCAACTTGAATCGGAGTTGTAACATTCATCCAAGCTCTATCTACATCTGCCCATTTTTTAATAAGCTTTGTAGTGTCTTGCTCCATTAAAGCTTTTATAATTGAAGCAAAATAGAGAATCCACTGAGATTTTTGATTGAAGATTTCATCCTCTTCACGTTCTAAATCTGAGATAAGGTGTGTTAAAGAGTTGACTATCTCTGTTACTTCTTCTGTAAAACCATCATAATAACTGACAGCTTTTAGATT
>JAOXRY010000226.1 GCA_025800305.1 Campylobacterales bacterium
TCTAAAACTTCAAGCATTACAGCAGTTGGATCTCCTCTATGGTTCGCTCCAAGTTTATCAATTTCATCTAAAACAATTACAGGGTTCATTTTTTTAGCATCTACAAGACCTTTTACAATTCGTCCTGGCATAGCTCCAACATATGTTCTTCTGTGTCCTCTTAATTCATTTACATCTTCCATTCCACCTAAGGCAACTCTTACAAGTGGTCTTTTAAGTGCTTGTGAAATAGAGTTTGCTAAAGAGGTTTTACCAACACCAGGAGGTCCTACAAAACATAAAACTGTTCCTTTAGATTTTAGGTTTTGAATATTTCTTTGCTCTAGCATCTCTTTTACTGCAAAATACTCAGAGATTCTTTCTTTTGGTTTTTCTAAAGAGTAGTGGTCTGAATTTAGTTGATCTTCCACATTTTTTACTGAGATTTTTTCATTTGAGTATTTACCAAATGGGATATCTAGTACATTTTCGATATATGTTTGAAGTAAAGCACTATCAGGAGAATCTTGATGCATTCTACTTAATTTTTCAATCTGTTTTTTAGTCTCTTTATATCCATCAACAGGCATATGTTTTTTAAGCTTTTTAAGCTTTGATTTGTATGCTTTGATTTCCACATCTTTTTGATTATCTCCACCAAGCTCTTTCTGAATAGCTTTAATTTGCTCTTTTAAGAAATAGTCTTTATGGGTTTTTTCAATCTTTGAGTTTACTTTTTGAGTAATCTCTTTTTGGATTTTAAAACTCTCAATCTCTTTTTTGATTGTTTCAATAATTTCTAATAATCTTTTTTCAATATTTGTTTGAGCAAAAAGCTCATATGCTTCATCTTTTTTTACTCTTAAAACAGAAGAGATTAAATCTGCGATTCTTACAGCATCATCATTCTCTTCAATTGTTTTAATTAAATCTGCAGGAAATTTTGAGTTGATTCTTGAAAGCTTTTTAACCTGCTCCCTTAAAACATCAATAATAGAAGCAATACTCAGATCGGAGAGCACACGT
>JAOXRY010000235.1 GCA_025800305.1 Campylobacterales bacterium
AGAAAAGATCCAAACTACTTTGAAGATATAACAGACATTCCAAATGTGAACCAAGAACTATCTGATATTTTAAATGAAAAATTCACCATTGAAGATCTAATTAAAAAAGATAAATTAGTTAATGAAAGAAAAAGCCTTAGAGATCTTATTTTAGAGATGGAAGATGAAGTTTTAGCAAATGCAGGGGTTGATGTATTTGAGGAGATGTTTAAACTCATCTTTACAAAACTATACGATGAGTGGCTAAGTGGGAAAAAGAGAGATAGGCTTTTAGAGTTTAGAAATACAGGACAAACAGAAGCCGAATTAAAGACAAAGATCCAAAAACTTTTTGATAAAGGAAAAGAGAACTGGGAAGGAATTTTTAGCGAAGACAGTACGATTAGTCTTTCTTACTCTCATTTAAGTGTTTGTGTTTCAAGTCTTGAAAATGTAAAACTCTTTAACTCAAACTTGGATGTTGTTGATGAAGCTTTTGAGTACCTAATGAGCAAATCAAGCAAGGGAGAGAAAGGGCAATACTTTACACCAAGATATGTAATTGATATGTGTGTGAAAATGCTGGATCCTAAAGAGGAAGAGTATATCATCGACACAGCGGCAGGGAGTGCCGGATTTACAATGCACTCAATTTTTCATGTGTGGAGAGAGATCTTAAAAAGAAAAGGGCTTAATCAATCCCACCTTTTTACAATAGAGGAAAAACCTTATGAGTGCCAAGAGTATGTTCAAGACAAAGTTTTTGCAATAGACTTTGATGAGAAAGCTGTAAGGGTTGCAAGAACTCTTAATATTATCGCAGGAGATGGACAGACAAACTGTCTACACCTAAATAATCTTGATTACAAAAGATGGGAAGAGACAATCAAAGATGAAGATTGGAATGATACATATGGAGGCGGTTTTAAGAAATTAAAAAAGAGAAACAAGAAAAAAGATTTTAAAGAGTTTGATTTTGATGTACTTTTAGCAAATCCTCCTTTTGCAGGAGATATAAAAGAGACAAACATTATCCACAGCTACGATTTAGGAAAAAAGCCAAACGGTAAGTGGCAAAATAAAGTAGGAAGAGATATTCTTTTTATTGAAAGAAATCTAAACTTTTTAAAGCCCGGTGGAAGAATGGCAGTTGTTCTTCCTCAAGGAAGATTTAACAACTCCAGTGATAAATACATTAGAGACTACATTGCAGAAAGAGCTAGGATCTTAGCTGTTGTAGGGCTTCACGGAAATGTTTTTAAACCTCATACAGGAACAAAAACAAGTGTGCTATTTATTCAAAAATGGGATGATGAGCTGTGCCCGAAAAAAGATGATTACAATATCTTCTTTGCAACACAACAATCACCTAGTAAAGATAATAGTGGAGATAAGATCTATGTTAAAAACCTTTTAGATGAACATAATCATTTAATAGTTGACCACGATCTTTTTAATCACGAAGGACAAACAAAGGACGGAATCGCAGAAGCATTTGCAGAGTTTGCTAAAAAGGAGAATCTCTCTTTTTCGGGAAAGTAGATAGCCCGTTTGATGAAGCTAAATATAAAGCTTTATTGGATGGGCTTGAAGCAGTCGAGTTAAAGTTAAGTAACGTTTTAGATAATAATAAACTTTTTAGGATTGAGTCTGAATTTTTCAAAAAAAATTATTTAAAAAACTTTGAGTTATTTTATGAAAATCCATTATTATCTAAATACTCAAAAAGAATAATATGTGGTCCATTTGGATCTACAATTTTGGATGAAACATATACAACTAATGGAACAAAAGTAATTAGACCATTTAATATCAAAAATTTTCAAATAGAAAAAGAGAATATTGTTTATATTAGTAATGAAGATATAAAAAGTAAGAACTTAAAACTATTTGGAAAAAATACAATCTTTTTTTCAAGAGTTGGAGATATTAAATGTGGAATATATACAGATGATGAACTAGTTACAATTAGTCCAAATATTATAGCTGTTGAAGTAGAAGAAAATGAGTATAATCCTTTTTTCTTAACACTATTTTTTAATACACCATTTGGCTTTGAACAGATCAAAAGAGAATTAAAAATTTCTGCACAGCCCACGGTTTCAACTGAACGACTGCAACAGTTGAAACTTCCCATTCTTGATATTAAAATACAAAATGTTATTGCTAAATTATTTCAAGAAAGTGAACAACTTATTATAGATTCTAATAGTCTCTACAAAGAAGCAGAAGAGTTACTTGTAAAAGAACTTGATCTTTTAGATTTTATTCCAACAGAAGAAAATGTATCTGAAAAATCTTTTAGTGAAAGTTTTGGATCTAGCGGAAGACTTGATAGTGAATATTATCAACCAAAATATGATGAGATCTTAGAAAAAATTGAAAATTATAAAGGCGGCTATCAAACACTTTTCTCATCGTTAAAATCACTT